>NZ_JBHVWZ010000009.1:41261-94155 GCF_042881985.1 Streptomyces sp. NPDC058246
GAGACTTGAGAGTCTCCTGCCCCACGGCGATGTTTCACGTGGAACCGGCGGCGACAGGTCGACGCACGACCGCGGAAGGGCAGATGGCCCCACGGCCACGAGGGAGCCCGATTTACGCGTACGGCCCGCGATGACGTTTGCAACGGCCTTGGTGTGCAGTGTCCGTGCAGATCCTGTTGACGGAATGTGCTGATCCGACTACTTGCGCGCGCCCGCGCCAGCTCACGCACGCCTCCCGCGCCGACATCCGCCCTGGCGCCCGCAGCGTCGACCTCCCCGGAGGGGGTCCACAGGCGTCACTCCCCGCAGCTATTTGCGCAAAGAACTGCAACGCCTGCAAAGAGTTCATCGTGACGCAGGTCACCTGCGACGCGGAAAAATTGGGACATACAAAAACCGGCCAGGCCCCCGCGAGGGGCACCTGACCGGTCCGAGGTGTGGAGCCTAGGGGAGTCGAACCCCTGACATCTGCCATGCAAAGACAGCGCTCTACCAACTGAGCTAAGGCCCCGGAAGAGGAGCGTCCGGCCGCAGGAACCACCTACTGACGGGCGCCGCAGACCAGAGTACCGGGTCACCCCCGGGATCTCGCAAAAAGATTGGGGGTCCCCGTGGACGACCACTCTCCGTAAGATGCTCGACGTGGTTCGCTACAGCGAACCGCGGTATTAGGGGAAGCGATGGGGAGACGCAATGGACGCCGCACAGCAGGAAGCAACCGCAAGAGCCCGGGAGCTGCAGCGGAACTGGTACGGGGAGCCGTTGGGGGCGCTCTTCCGTAGGCTCATAGACGACCTGGGTCTCAACCAGGCCCGTCTTGCCGGGGTGCTGGGCCTGTCCGCGCCCATGCTGTCGCAGCTGATGAGTGGTCAGCGCGCCAAGATCGGAAATCCCGCGGTGGTCCAGCGGGTGCAACTGCTGCAGGACCTGGCGGGGCAGGTCGCGGACGGCAGCGTCAGCGCCGCCGAGGCGACCGAGCGCATGGACGAGATCAAGAAGTCGCAGGGGGGCTCGGTGCTCAGCAACACCACGCAGTCGACGACCAGTTCGGGAGCGCCCACGGTCAAGCGGGTGGTCCGTGAGATCCAGTCGCTGCTGCGCTCGGTGGCGGCCGCCGGGGACATCATCGAGGCGGCGGACACCCTCGCCCCGACCCACCCGGAACTGGCAGAGTTCCTCCGGGTGTACGGCGCCGGCCGTACCTCCGACGCGGTGGCGCACTACCAGTCGCACCAGAGCTGAGCCAGGAACCCGGCAGCCGAACACCCGGACACTGGAGGCCCGTTACACCTTCAGCCGCCGCACGCCAGGCAGCGGGCACCTCATCGAGGTCCACGCTGCCGGGCACCTCGCAGGAGGGCGCCGGACCGACCGCCGAAGGGGAGCGACGTACGACCATGGGTGAGGTCTTCGCCGGCCGGTACGAACTGGTCGACCCGATCGGACGCGGGGGAGTCGGTGCGGTCTGGCGCGCCTGGGACCACCGGCGGCGCCGGTATGTGGCCGCGAAGGTGCTGCAGCAGAGCGATGCGCACGCGCTGCTGCGCTTCGTGCGGGAGCAGGCGTTGCGGATCGACCATCCGCATGTGCTGGCTCCCGCCAGCTGGGCCGCCGACGACGACAAGGTCCTCTTCACCATGGATCTGGTCGCCGGGGGCTCCCTTGTCCACCTGGTCAATGACTACGGCCCGCTGCCCCCTCCCTTCGTCTGCACCCTGATCGACCAGCTCCTGGCAGGCCTTGCCGCCGTGCACGCCGAGGGGGTCGTGCACCGCGACATCAAACCCGCCAACGTGCTGCTCGAAGCGACCGGCACGGCTCGGCCACGGCTGCGGCTGTCCGACTTCGGCATCGCGATGCGGCTGGGCGAGCCGCGACTGACCGAGACCAACTACGTGGTGGGCACCCCCGGTTACTTCGCTCCCGAGCAGATGATGGGCGCCGAACCGGACTTCCCCGCCGACCTGTTCGCCGTCGGGCTGGTCGCCCTGTATCTGCTGGAAGGCGCCAAGCCCGACGCCAAGGCGCTCATCGAGTACTTCGCCGAGCACGGCACTCCGTCCGCTCCACGAGGCATACCCGAGCCGCTGTGGCAGGTCGTGGCCACGCTGCTGCAGCCCGACCCGCACGCCCGGTTCCGCACCGCCACGGGGGCGCGCAAGGCGCTCGCCTCGGCCGCCGAGCTGCTGCCCGAGCCCGGCCCCGACGACGAACTGGTCGAGGTCTTCGACCAAGTCGGCCCGCTCCCGGAGGGTTTCGGCCCAACGGGACCGCTTCGTGGCTCGCCGGGTGTGGATGTGGCGGGCGTAGCGGGCGCGGGGGACTCGGGGGGCGTGGAGAGCGCCGGGCGTGTGTGGAGGACTGAGGGCGCGGAGAGCGCCGGGCGCGCGCAAGGTGCTGGGGACGCAGAGCGCGGCGGGGACTCCGGCGGCCACCCCGGCGGCTCCGGGGGCCCCGGCGGCTCTGGGGGCCCCGGCGGCTCTGGCGGCTCCGGGGGCTGGCCGTCCGGGGCGCGTCCGGTTTCCGCAGCGGGGCGGTTCGACGGTGAGGGCACAGCGTCTTGGCCCCGTACCGGTGAGGGCTTCGGCTTCGAGGCGGGCTCGGACTTGAGCTCTGGCTCGGGGCCCGACGCCGCCCTTGCCTCCGGCTCCCGCTCGGGGCCCGACTCCACCTTTGACTCCGGCTCCCGCTCGGGACCCGACTCCACCTTTGACTCCCGCTCCGGCTCCGGCTCCGGCTCCGGCTCCGACCCACGGCAGCACGGCGCGGGCACGCTTTCCCCGGAGACCGGTTCCGGGGGCGTCTGGCAAAGGGCCGGTACCGGTCGCGTACCAGCGGAGTCCGGCACCGGTCATGCTCGAGGCGAGTCCGACGACAGTGGCGTACCACCGGAGTCCGCCACCAGCAACGTACGACCTACGCCGGCACCTGACGCCGTCCCACCGCAACCCGCGCCCGGCGCCAGCCCACCGCAACCCGCGCTCGACGACGTGCCGCCGCACCGCGCGCCCGGCGCCATCCCCCCGCAGCCGTCCACGATGTCGGACACCGGCAGCTTTCATCTGCCGCCACCGCAGTCGGCTGTTCCCGCCACGCAGCCCCAGCCCCAGCCCCAGCAGCAATCGCAGCCAAACCCACAGCCACAGCCACAGCAGGCATGGCACGAGACGCAGCAGTACCCCACGCCTCACCATCGGCAGCAGCAGCCCGAGCAACCGCCCACTCCCCCCACCGCGGTCGCGCTCCCGGCGCCGACTCCGACTCCCCTCTATGCACCGCCTTTCGAACCGACCCCGACCCCCACGCCTACGCCCACGCAAGTGCCCTCCCCCCATCGGCCCGTGGCTCCGTCCGCCGCGATGCAGCAGCACGCGTACGCCCCTACTGCTTCATACACCGCTCGGTCCGCGCAGGTTCCACTTCGGACGGGGGCAGTTCAGGGACGGGTCGCAGGACGGGTGCGGCCGCGGCCGGGGCCGCCCGCGAAGGTGGCTGTTCCGGTGCTGCTGCTCGCGCTGGCCTGCTTCGCGGTGGGTTTCTGGGCGCTGAGCCGGATCTGAGCGGGCGCGCCCTACCAGCCGCGTGGAGTTCCGCGTTCCCAGGGCGCGGGCACCGCGGCCGAAACGGTGTTCGCGTCCACGGGCGCCGCACCCGCCCGCCGTCGCGCGGCCAGCGTCCACACACCGAGTGCCAGGACCAGCGCGCTCCCCGTACCGATCCCGCCCGCGGCGACCAGCTTCATGGTGCCGCGGCCGGCGCCACGGCCACCGCCCCCGGAACCGATCGCGCCGCCCACCGGGCCGTCGTTCGCTTCGTCGGCGCCGGCCGCGGGAACGTCGAACGCGTCACGGGGTTCGGGCCGTCCCGCATAGGCCGGAGCCGCCCGCCCTGCCCCTGCCACGCGTACGTGCAGGGTCAGCCCGAACGGGCCCTCGCCGATCTCGTCGGCGACCTGCTCGGCGAGATGGACCACGAGGTAGTACGAGCCCGCGAACCGCATGCCGCTCACACGGTCGCTGAAGGCGTAGCGGTTCTCGAACGCGACGGGAGGCAGCGGGTCGAGGGCGGCCGAGTGCTGGCTGCCGTCGTATCCGGAGCCGACGTCGTCGACGAAGCCGCGCACGGGGTTGTAGAGGGAGAGGACCAGGGCGGTGCCCACGGAGCCGTCGGCGCCGCCCTCGCTAGAACTGCCCAGGTCCGCGGTGACGTAGAGCTGCTGTCCCCAGTCCACGGGCACCTCGTAGAAGAGCGTCTGACCGGGGCTGATGCTGTCCTTCCAGATCCCCTGCCGCAGCGGACTCGCCGTGCTGAACCCCGCGCCGCCCTCGCGGCGCTCAGCATCTCCCGAGAGGGCGTCGGGCGAGGCTGAGTTCCAGGCCTCGGGCGCGCTCGTCGGACCGGCCTTCTTCAGTCCGGGCTCCGACACATAGCTCAGCTCCAGGTCCCAGCCGCCGGTGGAGGAGCCCGTCGTACCGCTGCGTTCGACGACCACGTAGTACGTCCCCGCCGACTGGCAGGCGTACTGATTGTCCCCGGTTTCGCGCGACGCCCAGGCGGCGATGGGGTGGGGGCTCTGGGTGGCGCCGAAGTGGACGGTTCCGGAGAAGGAGCAGTTGCGGCTGTTGCCGTCCTGGACGGACACCTTGATGCCGTCGGAGTAGGAGACCGTCGTCCCCGGCCTGGGGATGGCGGTGGCGGAGACGTACGCGTTGGACGTGGCGTCGAGTTCGACGCGGTAGTAGAGCTTGCCGTCCCTGCCTATCGAGCTCTTGTAGGTCTTGCCCGGCTCAAGTCGTACGGAGTCGGTGGAGCCGGCGGCGCCCTTGACGGTCGTGGCGTCCCGCGCGAAGGCGTACGGCGCGGGGATTCCGTCCGCGGCTGCCTGGCCCGCCGCCGCACACAACGCAGACAGTGCCACTGCGGCAGCCACAAGCGCCCGGCTGCACCGCCTTACCGTGCGCCGCCCCATCACGCGCCCCCTCGCCCCTCGTCCTGCGCCGGCCCCGGACCGTGGCCCATCCTGCCCCGCGGGCCACTGCCGCACCCGTGTTATGTGTACAAGCGGCCGAAAGGGGGCGTCCGCGAGGCCCTTCAGAGGCACATTTTTGCCAGCGCAACCGATCTGTTCACTAAAGCGAAACCCCAGTGCCGGCTGCTGGCCCCTGACAACACAAAACCCCGACCGCGAGGCGGCCGGGGTCTGCTCAGAGACTGTTGTCGATACTCACGAACCCGTGGGCACGGAGTCAGTCGCCTCCGTCCACAGATCCTGCTCGGCGCGATCCGCCTGGATCTGGCGGTACACGAGGAGCCCGCCGATGGCGGCCAGTGCGACCAGGAGAAGCTTCTTCACCGCGCGACCTCGTCTTTCCTTGACGTAGGGGACCTCTGGCGCCCGACTATACACACCGAGCGATATCGATCGGTGACCTGGATCGGCCCTCAACTCCCGTCCGGCGCGCAGCGATAGAACCGGATCCGGCCGCTCCGATCGCAGGGTGATCACACCTCACAGACAGTGACTTTCGCCGCTATTCCGCACTTTTCGGGGCTCTTGCGGCCATCCGGGTGGTGTTCATCTGAACATCGACGCGCCACGGGCGTCGGTCCACCACTTCGCGGCCCACATACACATCATGAGGAAAGTACGCAAATCGCCTGACCCGAAAGTGAGGGGCCATGACCCAGAACAAGGTCATGAAGCTGTGGACCGCCATCGTCACCGCCTTCCTGGCACTGTGCACGACGCTCGGACTGATCACGACCACCGCGGCCGCGGCCGTACCGCAGGACGAAACGCCCCGCAACATCGCGGTCTCCGTGACGGTGCCGGTGCCGGCGATGTCCTACTGGGCCTTGTCCTTCAGTCGGGCCCTGCCCCCCACGATGAAACAACGCATCTGCGCCGAGGCCCACGGTTCCTCGCCGAGCTGCCGCCATCGTCCGCCCGCCGAGGACGACGCCACGGCGGGATCCGCCGCCCTCCGCGCCCCCGACACCGCCGCCGCCAGCGAGACCGCCCTGACACCCCTCACGCATCCCGCGGCTGAGCCCGTCCTGGATCCCGTCACGCCCCTCCAGCGCTGAGCGGCACGGCGCCGTCACCAGCCCCCTCACCGACCCCCTGACGTAGCGGCGAACTTGCGTACAAAGCCACCCAGGGCGAAGGCCCGGCAACTCGTATGAGCTGCCGGGCCTTCGGCGTTTTGCTGTGACCGTCGTCGACGACGAGGGCGGCGACTGGATCACGAGACCCCGCGGGATCCGAGAGAGGCCAGGTGGCACGCCCTCCCAGCGGACGAGGGGTCGCATGATCGCGTGCGTCGCACACGACGGGAACCCTTCTCGCCCTCTCACAGCGGCCGCCCGCAGCAGGCAGCGGGCATCAGCCAGCGGCCAGCGGCTATGAGTCGAGCACCACGAGGCCATGAGGGAAACCATGAGGGGCCCACGAGGGGCCCACGAGGGGCCCATGTGGGCAGGACCACGAGGCCATGAGGCCATGAGTCGAGCACCACACGGAGCGGCCACGGCCAGAACGGGCACCACTGCTAATGTCAGCCGTAGATGCCAAAGACCCCCAGGTGGATCACCTGAGGGTCTTCGTGCTGGTGGGGCTAACAGGATTTGAACCTGTGGCCTCATCCTTATCAGGGATGCGCTCTAACCAACTGAGCTATAGCCCCGCCGCGCTTTGCGGTGTGTGTCCCGCGCGCTGACCTCTGAAGATTAGCGCACGACGTGGCCAGTCCCAAAATCGATAGTCGGCGGACGTTTGAGAGGGCGTCTGCCGGGGCTTACTCGTCCTCGGCGAGCGTCAGCTCGATGCCGCCGACGAAGCCGGCGGAGAGGTTGTAGATGAACGCGCCGAGGGTGGCGAGCGCGGTGGCGAGGACGACGTCGATGACCGCGATGATCGACGTGAACATCAGGACGTGCGGGAGGGAGAGGAAGGACTGGAGGTCGAATCCGTTGGATTCGTTCGAGCCCGTCGCCTCCGAGATCGTGCCGCCGACGGTCGAGAAGACGCCCATCGCGTCCATGACCATCCACAGCACCGCGGACGCCACGATCGTGCAGATGCCGAGCGCGATGGAGAGCAGGAAGCTGACCTTCATCACCGACCACGGGTCGGCCTTGGCGACCCGCAGTCGCGCCTTGCGCGTGCGCGGTGTCGTACGCGCCCCGGTGCGCGGCCGGCGGACCGCGCCCGCCTGCGGCTGCTGAGCCGGGTACGCCTGCGGCGGGTGATACGGCTGCGCGGGCTGCGGCTGCCGCTCCCCCGGAAGCGGCGAACCCGGCAGCGGCGAGCCCTGCTGAGGCGTGCCCGGCGCCGGTGGCGCCCCCGCCGGGGCCGCCTGCCCGCCCGCGTACTGCTGGGCCTGCGGACCTCGGGTGTCCGTCACAGTTCCCCCCTGGGATCCATGAGAGTCATGGGAGTCAGTCGTCTCCGTGGCGGGGCCACGGCCGCCGTCCGTTTCCGTACCGGTCGGTCCGGCGCCCGTGGCTCCGCTCACGATGACTCACTCCTCGCGCTACTCGGCCGAGGACGGCTCGCCCTCGTCCGTACCGACGGCCTCGACGCCCTCGGCGGTCTCGTCCACGGCGACGTCGCCATCGACTTCCTCCGCCTCGCGACCGGCCTCGGCGTTACGTGCGATACCGACCACGGCATCGCGCTTGCCCAGGTTGATCAGTTGGACGCCCATGGTGTCACGGCCTGTCTCCCTGACCTCGTTGACTCGCGTACGAATCACACCGCCGGACAGTGTGATGGCGAGGATTTCGTCGGTCTCCTCGACCACCAGGGCGCCGACGAGGGATCCGCGGTCCTCGACGATCTTGGCGGCCTTGATGCCGAGGCCGCCGCGACCCTGGACGCGGTACTCGTCGACGTTGGTCCGCTTCGCGTACCCACCGTCTGTGGCAGTGAACACGAACGTACCGGGTCGAACAACATTCATCGAGAGAAGCTGGTCTCCCTCGCGGAAACTCATCCCCTTGACACCCGAGGTCGCACGGCCCATCGGGCGCAACGCGTCGTCCGTAGCGGTGAACCTGATCGATTGCGCCTTCTTGCTGATCAGCAGCAGATCGTCCTCGGCCGAGACGAGTTCGGCTCCGATCAGTTCGTCGTCGGAACCGTCCTCCGTCTCACGGAGGTTGATGGCGATGACGCCGCCCGACCGGGGGGAGTCGTAATCCTTGAGAGACGTCTTCTTGACCAGGCCGCCCTTGGTGGCGAGGACCAGATAGGGCGCCGCTTCGTAGTCGCGGATCGCGAGGATCTCGGCGATCGCCTCGTCCGGCTGGAAGGCCAGCAGGTTGGCGACGTGCTGGCCGCGTGCGTCACGGCCGGCGTCCGGAAGCTCGTACGCCTTGGCGCGGTAGACGCGGCCCTTGTTGGTGAAGAACAGCAGCCAGTGGTGCGTCGTCGACACGAAGAAGTGGTCGACGATGTCGTCCTGCTTCAGCTTCGTGCCGCGTACGCCCTTGCCGCCGCGCTTCTGCGAGCGGTAGTCCTCGGTCTTGGTCCGCTTGATGTAGCCGCCGCGCGTGATGGTGACGACGATGTCCTCTTCGGCGATCAGGTCCTCCATGGACATGTCGCCGTCGAAGGGCACCAGCTTGGAGCGGCGGTCGTCGCCGAACTTCTCGACGATCGCGGCGAGTTCCTCGCTGATGATGCCGCGCTGGCGCACCGGCGAGGCCAGGATCGCGTTGTACTCGGTGATCTTCGCCTGGAGCTCGTCGTGCTCCTGGATGATCTTCTGGCGCTCCAGGGCGGCCAGTCGGCGCAGCTGCATCTCGAGGATGGCGTTGGCCTGGATCTCGTCGATCTCCAGGAGGCCCATCAGGCCCTCGCGCGCGATCTCGACGGTGTCACTGCGCCGGATCAGCGCGATGACCTCGTCGATGGCGTCCAGCGCCTTCAGGAGGCCGCGCAGGATGTGCGCGCGCTCCTCGGCCTTGCGCAGCCGGAACTTCGTACGGCGGACGATGACCTCGATCTGGTGCGTCACCCAGTGGCGGATGAACGCGTCGAGCGACAGCGTGCGCGGGACGCCGTCCACCAGCGCCAGCATGTTGGCGCCGAAGTTCGTCTGCAGATCGGTGTGCTTGTAGAGGTTGTTCAGGACGACCTTGGCGACCGCGTCCCTCTTGAGCACGATCACGAGCCGCTGGCCGGTACGGGAGCTGGTCTCGTCCCGTACGTCCGCGATGCCGCCGACCTTGCCGTCCTTCACCAGGTCGGCGATCTTCTGCGCGAGGTTGTCGGGGTTGACCTGGTACGGGAGCTCGGTGACCACCAGGCACTGGCGGTTCTGGATCTCCTCGACCTCGACGACCGCGCGCATCGTGATGGAGCCACGACCCGTGCGGTACGCCTCCTCGATGCCCTTGCGGCCCACCACGAGGGCACCACTCGGGAAATCGGGGCCCTTGATGCGCTCGATCAGCGCGTCCAGGAGCTCCTCGTGGGAGGCTTCCGGGTTCTCCAGGTACCACTGGGCGCCGGCCGCGACCTCGCGCAGGTTGTGCGGCGGGATGTTGGTCGCCATGCCGACAGCGATACCGGCGGAGCCGTTGATCAGCAGGTTCGGGAAGCGGGCCGGCAGGACGGTCGGCTCCTGGGAGCGGCCGTCGTAGTTGTCCGTGAAGTCGACGGTCTCCTCGTCGATGTCGCGGACCATCTCCATGGACAGCGGCATCAACTTGCACTCGGTGTACCGCATGGCGGCGGCCGGGTCGTTGCCCGGAGAACCGAAGTTGCCGTTGGAGTCCACCAGGGGCATCCGCATCGACCACGGCTGCGCGAGGCGGACCAGCGCGTCGTAGATCGAGGAGTCGCCGTGCGGGTGGTAGTTGCCCATGACGTCGCCGACGACACGGGCGCACTTGTAGAAGCCCTTCTCGGGCCGGTAACCGCCGTCGTACATGGCGTACAGGACGCGGCGGTGGACGGGCTTGAGCCCGTCCCGCACGTCCGGCAGCGCACGCGAGACGATGACGGACATCGCGTAGTCGAGGTACGAGCGCTGCATCTCGGTCTCGAGCCCGACGGGCTCGACGCGCAGAGTGAACGCGCCGTCTTCTTCAGGCGTGATCGGAGTGTTCTCGTCGGTCATTGCTGGTGCAGATCCTTTCTGACGCGGTCAGCTGAGACCGACTCAGATGTCGAGGAAGCGGACGTCCTTGGCATTGCGCTGGATGAACGCGCGGCGCGCCTCGACGTCCTCGCCCATCAGGACCGAGAAGAGGTCGTCGGCCTGGGCGGCGTCGTCGAGCGTGACCTGGCCGAGGACGCGGTGCTCCTGGTCCATGGTCGTGATGCGCAGCTCCTCGGCGTTCATCTCACCGAGACCCTTGAAGCGCTGGACCGAGTCGTCCCTGACGCGCTTGCCGTTCTGGCGGCCCAGCTCGATCAGCGCGTCACGCTCGCGGTCCGAGTACGCGTACTCGAAGTCGTCCCGGCCCCACTTGATCTTGTACAGCGGAGGACGCGACAGGAACACGTGTCCGGCCTCGACCAGCGGCCGCATGAAGCGGAACAGGAAGGTCAGCAGCAGGGTGTTGATGTGCTGGCCGTCGACGTCGGCGTCCGCCATCAGGATGATCTTGTGATAGCGGAGCTTCTCGATGTCGAAGTCCTCGTGGACTCCGGTGCCGAAGGCGGAGATCAGCGCCTGGATCTCCTGGTTCTGCAGGATCTTGTCGATCCGCGCCTTCTCGACGTTGAGGATCTTTCCTCGGATCGGGAGGATCGCCTGGTACTGCGGGTTTCGGCCGGACTTGGCCGAGCCGCCGGCGGAGTCACCCTCGACGATGAAGATCTCGCACTTGGTGGGGTCGTTCGACTGGCAGTCGGACAGCTTGCCCGGCAGCGACGCCGACTCCAGCAGGCCCTTGCGGCGGGTGAGGTCACGCGCCTTGCGGGCCGCCACGCGCGCGGTGGCCGCCTGGATCGACTTGCGGATGATGTCCGCGGCCTCGTTCGGATTGCGGTCCAGCCAGTCGTTGAGGTGCTCGTAGACCGCCCGCTGCACGAAGGTCTTCGCCTCCGTGTTGCCCAGCTTGGTCTTGGTCTGGCCCTCGAACTGCGGCTCGCTGAGCTTCAGCGAGATGATCGCGGTCAGACCCTCGCGGATGTCGTCACCGGTGAGGTTGTCGTCCTTCTCGCGGAGCAGCTTCTTGTCGCGCGCGTACTTGTTGATCAGCGAGGTCAGCGCCGCACGGAAGCCCTCTTCGTGCGTACCGCCCTCGTGGGTGTGGATGATGTTGGCGAAGGAGTACACGCCCTCGCTGTAGCCGCTGTTCCACTGCATCGCGACCTCGAGGGACAGGCTCTTGTCCTTGTCCTCCGCCTCCAGGTCGATGACGGTGGGGTGCACCACGTCTCCCTTGCGGGAGTTGAGGTACTTCACGAAGTCGACGATGCCGCCTTCGTAGTGGTACGTGACGGTCTTGACCTCGTCCTTCTCGTCCGCACCCGCCTCGTCCGCCCCGGCGGTCGCCTTCGCCGACTCGCGCTCATCAGTGAGTTTGATCGTCAAACCCTTGTTGAGGAACGCCATCTCCTGGAAGCGCCGCGAGAGCGTCTCGAAGGAGTACTCGGTGGTCTCGAAGATGTCCGCGTCGGCCCAGAAGGTGACCGAGGTGCCGGTCTCGTCCGTGGCCTCGTGCTGGGCGAGCGGGGCCGTCGGGACGCCCATCTTGTATTCCTGCGTCCAGCGCTGACCGTCGGTCTTGACCTCGACGGAGACCTTGCTCGACAGGGCGTTCACCACGGACACGCCGACGCCGTGCAGACCGCCGGAGACCGCGTAGCCGCCGCCGCCGAACTTGCCGCCCGCGTGCAGGACCGTCAGCACGACCTCGAGGGCCGGCTTCCCCTCGGAGGGGACGATGCCCACCGGGATGCCTCGGCCGTTGTCCACGACACGCACGCCGCCGTCGGCGAGGATGGTGATGTCGATCGTGTCCGCGTGGCCGGCCAGCGCCTCGTCGACGGAGTTGTCGACGACCTCGTACACGAGGTGGTGGAGTCCACGCTCACCGGTCGAGCCGATGTACATGCCGGGTCGCTTGCGGACCGCGTCCAGACCCTCGAGGACGGTGATGGCGCTGGCGTCGTACGAGGCTGTGACCTCGCCGTTGTCACCGGCGTCGGTGGACGGGATGTTCTCGTTGGGGTTGCCGGAATCGGCCACGAAGCGCCCTTTCTGGCACAGCACAAACCAGGCTCGTCGGCGGGTTGCCGGAGCGGCTGCGGCATGTTGCGTTGGTAAGCCTTGATCAGCGTTGCTCGGTGTGTCCCACAAGTGGGGCGGGATTAGCTTCCAGTCTACCGGTAGCGCCGACAGTGATGGGGGTTTGCCGGTACCTGAGTCCGCATGTGCCGCCCTGAACCGGTCTCGCCCGACTCCCCATATGCGGACCCGGGCCCAAAGAGGCTCACAGCGGCACTCAGCGCTTCCGGGTGTCAACCCTTGGCTACTGCGGAGTCAGGTCGGTGTTCGCAACCGCATGCGGTTGCCCGCGGCCGACTGCCGAGGGGGGCCATGATCGGCTGCGACCGGCGGGTGAGGCCGGTCACGGTGGGCCAGGTTCGTGGGACCGCGGCCGGTCACGGTCGGCCAGATTCGTAGGACCGCGGCCGGTCACGGTCGGCCAGATTCGTAGGACTGCGGCCAATCACCGTGGGCCAGGTTCGTAGGACTGTTGCCGGTCACGGTGGGCCGGAACCGATGGTTCCGCGGGGTGCCGGCAGCTGTGCCCGCGGCCCCCGAAGCCCACGGTCACCCGTAGGTGTCCCCGGGCCCCGTGCTCCCAGGGGCGCGCAGGGGCCCGAAACGGCGTGCGGGGCCCCCGGGACCCTGCACCTTGATCAGCCGCACCGTGCCGTGCCCGAGGTCCTGGTTCAGCCGTGCGACCAGTTGCGGGGCGAGCAGACGCAGCTGCGTTGCCCACGCGGTCGAGTCGCACTGCACGGTCAGCACCCGCTCGTCCTCGTCGTAGTGCTGCGGCACACAGTGCTTGGCCAGGTCGTCGCCGACGATCTGCGGCCAGCGCCCCATCACGCCGCCCACCGCGGCCGGGGTCTCCCAGCCTCGCTCGGTGAGGAGGCGGTTGATGGCGGCGCCGAGCGCCATGGGGTCGCGCCCGTCGGCCCGCGCGCCGGAACGCAGGCCCCCACCGCGCCGCGCCTGCTTCTTCTGCTGCGCCGCGTCCCCACGCGCGCGTGCCTGTTCCTTCGCTGCCCGCAGGGCCACGCGAGCGAGATCGACGCCCGACGGTTCGGGGGTCTTCTTCGTGGGTGCTTCGCCGGTTGCGCCTTCGGGACTGCCGGGGACGTTTTTTCTCGGTGTGTTCTCCGTCATACCCGCTCCACGGTCCCCTCGGAGACGGCGTACCGCGTCCCCGCCAGTACGTCCGGTACGTCGTCGTCGACCGCCGCGGTCACCAGCACCTGCTCACCCGTCGCCACGAGTTCCGCGAGGCGTTCCCTCCGGCGTGTGTCCAGCTCGGCGAACACGTCGTCAAGGACCAGCACCGGCTCGTTGCCCTCGGCCCGGAGCAGGTCGTACGAGGCCAGGCGCAGCGCCAACGCGTAGGACCAGGACTCTCCGTGGGAGGCGTATCCCCGGGCGGGCAGCGGACCGAGTTTGAGAAGGACATCGTCTCGATGGGGTCCTACCAGGGTCACGCCCCGCTCGATCTCCTGCTTGCGGACCTCGGCGAGCGCCGCCATCAGCTGCTCGTAGAGATCCTCGCGCGTGTGTGCCTCGCCGGGTGCGGACGGCTTGTACTCCAGGGCGATCGGGCCACCGCCGGGTGCCAGCTGTTCGTACGCCTTGTCGGCCAGTGGCTGGATCGCGGAGATCAGGTCGAGCCGCTGGGCGAGCAGTTCGCCGCCCACGCGCGCGAGGTGCTGGTCCCACACGTCGAGCGTGGACAGGTCCATGGTGCGGCCACCGTGCCGCCGGGCCAGCGCGGCCGACTTCAGGAGGGTGTTGCGCTGCTTGAGGACCCGCTCGTAGTCGGAGCGGACGCCCGCCATGCGCGGGGAGCGGGCGGTGATCAGCTCGTCGAGGAAGCGGCGCCGCTCGCCGGGGTCGCCCTTGACCAGGGCGAGGTCCTCCGGAGCGAACAGCACAGTTCGTACGATGCCGAGTACGTCGCGGGGTCTGACCTGCGAGGACCTGTTGATGCGGGCGCGGTTGGCCTTGCCGGGGTTGAGCTCCAGCTCGACGAGCTGCTGACGCTCGCCCTGGCGGACATTGGCCCGGATGATCGCCCGGTCGGCGCCCATGCGCACCAGGGGCGCGTCGGAGGAGACGCGGTGACTGCCGAGGGTGGCGAGATAGCCGACCGCCTCGACGAGGTTCGTCTTGCCCTGTCCGTTGGGGCCCACGAACGCGGTGACGCCCGGGTCCAGCGGGACCTCGACCCGGGCGTACGAGCGGAAGTCGGCCAGCGACAGATGCGTGACGTGCATGGTCGTTCGCCGACCTCCCCCAGCGTGGTGTTTCGGTTCTCCCGACGGCCGGGACTGCCCCGGCCTTCGGGTTTTCCCCCGGCTGTGGACAACCGGGTCACCCCGGGTATGACGAACCCGGGGCGCGGATCAGGCCTTCTCGACGGCGTGGCCGCCGAACTGGTTGCGCAGCGCCGCGATCATCTTCATCTGCGGCGAGTCGTCCTGCCGCGAGGCGAAGCGTGCGAAGAGCGACGCGGTGATCGCGGGCAGCGGCACCGCGTGGTTGATGGCCGCCTCCACGGTCCAGCGGCCCTCGCCCGAGTCCTCCGCGTAGCCCTTGAGCTTCTCCAGGTGCTCGTCCTCGTCCAGCGCGTTGACGGCGAGGTCGAGCAGCCAGGAACGGATGACCGTGCCCTCCTGCCAGGAGCGGAAGACCTCGCGCACGTCGGTGACGGAGTCGACCTTCTCCAGGAGCTCCCAGCCCTCGGCGTAGGCCTGCATCATGGCGTACTCGATGCCGTTGTGGACCATCTTCGCGAAGTGGCCCGCGCCGACCTTGCCGGCGTGCACCGAGCCGAAGTCGCCCTCGGGCTTGAGCGCGTCGAAGACCGGCTGCACCTTGGCGACGTTCTCGTCGGTGCCGCCGTACATCAGCGCGTAGCCGTTCTCCAGGCCCCAGACGCCACCGGAGACGCCGCAGTCGACGAAGCCGATGCCCTTGATGCCCAGCTCGACGGCGTGCTTCTCGTCGTCCGTCCAGCGGGAGTTCCCGCCGTCCACGACCACGTCGCCCGGCTCCAGCAGGCCGGCCAGTTCGTCGATGGTGGCCTGGGTCGCGGCACCGGCCGGCACCATCACCCACACCACGCGCGGGCCCTTGAGCTTGCCCACAAGCTCGTCCAGGCTGTGGACATCGGCGAGATCGGGATTGCGGTCGTATCCGATGACGGTGTGGCCTGCGCGGCGGATCCGCTCGCGCATGTTGCCGCCCATCTTGCCGAGGCCGACGAGACCGAGCTGCATCACTGTTCCTTAGGGGTTGCGACGTGGCGTGAGGGCACTCTCGTACCCGGGTCCGAGCCTAAACCCGGACGCTCACGCACACCTGTGGGCATAGCCGCTCAGGCGAACGCCCCACCTGCGGATCAGCCCGCCGGGCCGTGCGGCCCGGCGGGCGCGGGGGCTCAGCCGCTCAGGCGCACCGGCATGATCAGGTACTTGTAGGCCTCGTCCGCCTCGGCGTCCACAGCAGGCTTGCCGCTCAGCAGCGCGGGCTTCGTGGACGTCGTGAAGGACAGCTGGGCCACCGGCGAGTCGATGGCGCTCAGACCGTCGAGCAGGAACGTCGGGTTGAAGGCGATCGAGATGTCGTCGCCCTCCAGGTGGGCGTCGACCCTTTCCACAGCCTGTGCGTCGTCGCTGGAGCCCGCCTCCAGGATGAGCACGCCCTGCTCGAAGCTGAGCCGCACCGGGGTGTTCCGCTCGGCGACCAGGGCCACACGCTTGACGGCCTCCACGAAGGGGGCGGTCTCGATCACGGCCACGGAGTTGAACTCCGTCGGGAACAGCGTGCGGTACTTCGGGAGGTCGCCTTCGAGCAGACGGGTGGTCGTGCGTCGCCCGGCGCCCTCGAAACCGATCAGGCCCTCGCCCGCGCCCGAGCCGGACAGCGCCAGGATCACGCTGTCGCCGCTCGTAAGGGCCTTGGCGGTGTCCAGGAGCGTCTTGGCGGGCACCAGGGCGACCGCGGACGCCTCGGGGTTCTCCGGCTTCCACAGGAACTCACGGACCGCGAAGCGGTAGCGGTCGGTGGAGGCCAGCGTGACCGTGTCGCCCTCGATCTCGATGCGCACACCGGTGAGAACGGGCAGCGTGTCGTCACGGCCCGCCGCGATGGCCACCTGGGCGGCGGCCGAGGCGAAGACCTCACCGGGGACGGTGCCCGTGGCCGACGGCATCTGCGGCAGCGACGGGTACTCCTCCACAGGCAGGGTGTGGAGGGTGAAGCGCGAGGAGCCGCAGACCACGGTCGCCCGTACACCGTCTGTGGAAATCTCCACCGGCCGGTTGGGGAGGGCGCGGCAGATGTCCGCGAGGAGGCGGCCGGAGACCAGGACCGTGCCCTCCTCGTCGACCTCCGCGTCCACGGAGACCCGCGCCGAGACCTCGTAGTCGAAGCTGGACAGGCTCAGGGAGCCGTCCTCGGCCTTCAGAAGGAGGCCGGCGAGCACAGGCGCCGGCGGACGGGCCGGGAGACTGCGTGCCGCCCAGGCCACTGCCTCCGCGAGTACGTCGCGTTCCACCCGGATCTTCACCGTTGCCGCCTCCGTCTGTTGCCGGCGCTCTCGCCCTGCTGGCCTTCGTCGTCTGACTCGGTGTCGCTCGGCCCTGTGAGGGGAAGGACACCGGGGACCAGTCTGACGCACCGCGCTGACAGTCGGTGCCCCTCGGGGTCAAGTCGTGCCGAGCGGCACCTGAGCCTCCGAGAGCGAGTTGTGCACAGCCCCGTCTTCGAAACGATTCCCAGGCTCTCTCTAGTTGGTCTTAGTAGTAGGCCCTGTGGAAACCGTGGATAACCGTGTTTTCGCAGCTCAGAGGCGATTTTTTGTCCACTGACCCTGTGGGTGGAGGCGGTGGAAAACCCGGGGTCTCTGTGGACGACGAAAAGTTCTGCACACTCGATGCACAGCCTCGGGCCACTTCTCCCCAGCACCGTCCCCAGTTTTACCCACGTTCCCCACAGGCCAACCGGACACCTTTGTGTGACGCCTTTCACTCGACACGGTGAGGGGGCGCGTCACGTTGCCGAACAGTGGACAGGGGTGTGGAGAAGCTGGGGATCACTGGGGACAACCGAGCCAGGTCTGTGGGTCGACGGTGGACAACTCCGTGCACACCCTGTGGATCTTTTCTTCGTCCACAGTCTGTGGAGAGTCTTCGTCCACGAATCCACAGGGGACTGACCTGGCCTGATGGACTTTCAACAGTGCCCCCTGTGGACACGATCGGGACAACTTCCCAGTCCCCAGGATGTGGACGCCAGAAAGTCACCGAATCTGTGGAGAGTGGCCGTAACCGGGCTCGTATTCGAACATCAGGTGTCGGCTCGGTAGCGGCGACGGGAGGGCGGAAGGCGTCCGGGAGCGGGGCGGGGCGCCCTCGGGACGCGTGGGAGAACGGCACGGGACGCCTTCGGGGCTCCTTTGGGCGCGTGCGAGAACGGTGCGAGGCGCCGTCCGCCGGCGGACGGAGGGGAGGGCGAGGCGCCGCTGGCCGGCTGACGGGAGGCGGTGTGCGAGGCGCGCCCGCTCGGCGGACGGGAGGCGGTGTGAGGCGCCTTCGGGGCGGGTGCGAGAACGACGAGGGCGCCCTCGGGAGCGTGTCCCGGGGGCGCCCTCGGCGACGTACGGCTGTCTCTCGCCGCGCTCACACGACGACGTACCGCCGTGTTCCGCCGTGTTTCGCCGTGCCTGTCAGCCGTTCTTGATGCGGTTCGTGAGCTCGGTGACCTGGTTGTAGATGGAGCGGCGCTCGGCCATCAGGGCGCGGATCTTGCGGTCGGCGTGCATCACGGTCGTATGGTCGCGGCCGCCGAACTGCGCGCCGATCTTCGGCAGCGACAGGTCGGTGAGTTCGCGGCACAGATACATGGCGATCTGCCGCGCCGTCACCAGGACGCGGCTGCGCGAGGATCCGCACAGGTCGTCCACCGTGAGACCGAAGTAGTCGGCGGTGGCCGCCATGATGGCGGTCGCGGTGATCTCGGGGGCCGAGTCCTCACCGCCGGGGATCAGGTCCTTGAGGACGATCTCGGTCAGACCGAGATCCACCGGCTGCCGGTTGAGCGACGCGAACGCCGTCACCCGGATCAGCGCGCCTTCCAGCTCGCGGATGTTCCGCGAGATCCGGGACGCGATGAACTCCAGCACCTCCGGCGGGGCGTTGAGCTGTTCCTGCACCGCCTTCTTACGAAGGATCGCGATACGGGTCTCCAGCTCGGGCGGCTGGACGTCGGTGATCAGACCCCACTCGAAACGGTTCCGCAGCCGGTCCTCCAGCGTGACCAGCTGCTTGGGCGGCCGGTCGGAGGACAGCACGATCTGCTTGTTCGCGTTGTGGAGTGTGTTGAAGGTGTGGAAGAACTCCTCCTGCGTCGACTCCTTGTCCGCGAGGAACTGGATGTCGTCGACCAGCAGGATGTCCATCTCCCGGTACCGCTTGCGGAAGCTGTCGCCCTTGCCGTCGCGGATGGAGTTGATGAACTCGTTCGTGAACTCCTCCGAGCTTACGTACCGCACGCGCGTGCCCGGGTAGAGGCTGCGCGCGTAGTGCCCGATCGCGTGCAGCAGGTGCGTCTTGCCGAGGCCCGACTCCCCATAGATGAAGAGGGGGTTGTACGCCTTCGCCGGTGCCTCGGCGACGGCGACCGCGGCGGCGTGCGCGAAGCGGTTTGAGGCACCGATGACGAAGGTGTCGAAGAGGTACTTCGGGTTCAGGCGCGCCGTGGGCTCGCCCGGACCGCTCGCCGGTGCGGGCTGCGCGGCCAGCGGGCCGGGGGCGCCACTGGAGGAGGGCAGCGCGGGGCCACCACGGTGCACCTGGCCGCTGCCCGGAGGCGGCTCCTGGAGATCGCGCCGGTCGGGGCGCTGGTCGTAGTCCGGGCGCTGCTGCTCGTACGGCGGCCGGTCCATGGACTGCGGCCGGTAGTCCTGCGACGGCGAGGCGTAGGGGTCACGGTCGGGGAAGCCGAGGCGCTGTTGCTGCCAGCCGTAGTCGTCCTGGGAGTGCCGTGGCCAGGCACCCGGCTCGGGGCGCTGGTAGTTCGGGTAGGCGGGTCGGGCCGTCGGCAGCTGGTCCGGGCGGCCGGACGGCAGCTGGTCGCCGGGGGCGCCAGGGAGCTGGTCGGAGCGGCCGTTCCGGTGGTCGTCGGCGCGGTGGCGGCCGTACCCCTCGTATCCGTCACGTCCGTCGCGCCCGTCACGTCCGTCACGGCGCTGGGCGTCGTACGCGATGCGGTCGTCGCGGTCGCGAGCCGGGGCGTCGTAGCCATTACGGTCGTCGCGGCCCGGGGCGTCATAGCCGTTCCGGTCGTCCCGGCCCTGGCTGTCGTAGCCGTTCCGGTCGTCGCGCCCCTGGTTTTCGTACGTGTCGCGGCCCTGGGCCTGGCCGGAGGGGAGCTCGGGCTCCTCGTACCGGGACGGGGCGGGTGAGGCCGGGGGCTCCCCCGCGGAGTCGTCGACGGTGATCGCGATGCGGATCGGCCGGCCGCACTCGCGGCTCAGGGTCTCGCTGACGATCGGCGCGAGGCGCCCCTCCAGCACTCCCTTCGCGAACTCGTTCGGGACCGCGAGCAGGGCGGTGTCCGCGACCAGCGCCAGCGGCTGGCAGCGCTTGATCCAGTGCTCGTCCTTCGCCTCGACGCCCTGACCGCGGCCCTCCCCGAGGAGCTGTTCCAGTACTCGTGGCCACACTGCGGCAAGATCGGCAGGTACGTCAGCCACAGGGCACGCTCTCTCACGGGTCCCACGAACGTGTGGTTCTGGGAACAGGTTGGGAAGTCAGTCGGGTGGGGCGGGGGAACAAAGCCGCTGGGGCGGTGGGAAGGGAACGAATCGGAGTTCAGCCACGGTAGTCAGGGCGACCGGTGCGGTTCAAGTTGTTGTCCCCAGCCTGTGGATAGTGTCTCCTGGCGTCGACTGGTTTGACCGGATGGCGTAGCCGCGCGTACCGTGACCAGGTCGAGTTGTCGATGGCTGCTGCCGCCTGCCTCCGATGGGCACAGATCGCGAAGAAGTGATCGGGAAGCGGTGCACTCGGGCGTAATACGAGCTACTCGTGGGCGCACGGTGACAGCCAGGACGGCACCCCGCCACCACCGATTCTTTCTGGAGCCCCCGAGTGAGCAAGCGCACCTTCCAGCCGAACAACCGTCGTCGCGCCAAGACCCACGGCTTCCGTCTGCGGATGCGCACCCGTGCCGGCCGCGCGATTCTCGCGAACCGCCGTGGCAAGGGTCGCGCCAGCCTGTCCGCCTGATTACTCACAGGTCATGATGTCGTGCTGCCTACCGAGCATCGGCTGAGGCGGCGCGAGGACTTCGCGACCGCGGTACGCCGAGGACGCCGGGCCGGACGCCCGCTTCTCGTCGTCCATCTACGTAGCGGTGCAACGGACCCGCACGCGCCTGGGGAGAGCGCTCCCCCGACGCGTGCGGGTTTCGTCGTGAGCAAGGCCGTAGGTGGAGCCGTCATACGCAACAAGGTGAAGCGCAGGCTTCGTCATCTGATGCGTGACCGAGTCGCCCAGTTGCCCCCCGGTAGCCTGGTAGTCGTACGAGCGCTGCCCGGTGCGGGCGACGCCGACCATGAACAGCTGGCCCGAGACCTGGACGCCGCCCTTCAGCGGCTGCTGGGAGGGGGCGCGCGATGAAGTACCCGCTGCTGGCACTGATCAAGCTGTACCAGTGGACGATCAGCCCGTTGCTCGGGCCGGTCTGCAAGTACTACCCGTCGTGCTCCCACTACGGCTACACGGCCATCGACCGGCACGGTGCGATCAAGGGAACGGCACTCACCGCCTGGCGCATCCTCCGGTGCAATCCATGGTCGCTGGGCGGTGTGGACCATGTTCCGCCGCGCAAGCGTCCGCGGTGGCACGAAATGCTGCGTAACGCCTGGCGTGCACGCAAGGGCGGGAACTCCGCCGCCGAACCGGCCATCGAGGGACACGGTATGTCCGACCACCCCTCGAGCCCGGCCGCCGAGACCCCGTCCCATGCTCAAGGAGCCTGATTAGTGGACACGATTGCCAGTCTTTTCAGCTTCATCACGACACCCGTTTCCTGGGTCATCGTCCAGTTCCACTCCGTGTACGGCAAGATCTTCGGTGCCGATACGGGCTGGGCCTGGGGCCTGTCCATCGTGTCCCTGGTGATCCTGATCCGTATCTGCCTGATCCCGCTCTTCGTGAAGCAGATCAAGGCCACTCGGGCCATGCAGACTCTGCAGCCCGAGATGAAGAAGATCCAGGAGCGCTACAAGAACGACAAGCAGCGCCAGTCCGAAGAGATGATGAAGCTGTACAAGGAGTCGGGTACCAACCCGCTCTCCTCGTGCCTTCCCATCCTGGCGCAGTCGCCGTTCTTCTTCGCCCTGTACCACGTGCTCAACGGCATCGCGACGGGCAAGACGATCGGCGTCATCGACGATCAGCTGCTCGCCAGCGCCCGTCAGGCGCACATCTTCGGCGCCCCGCTCGCGGCGAAGTTCACCGACAGCGCCGACAAGGTCGCTCAGCTCGGTGCCACGCTGACCGATGTCCGCGTCGTCACCGCGATCATGATCGTGCTGATGTCGGGATCGCAGTTCTACACGCAGCGTCAGCTGATGACGAAGAACGTCGACACCACGGTGAAGACGCCCTTCATGCAGCAGCAGAAGATGCTGATGTACGTCTTCCCGGTCATGTTCGCCGTCTTCGGCATCAACTTCCCGGTCGGTGTCCTCGTCTACTGGCTGACCACCAACGTGTGGACCATGGGCCAGCAGATGTACGTCATCCGCAACAACCCGACTCCCGGCAGCAAGGCCCAGGCCGCGTACCTGGAGCGCCTGCAGAAGCACGTCACGCACCATGGCAAGACCCGCAGCCGCCGCGAGAAGGGCATCGTCAAGGCGATCGTCTCCAAGGGCCGCGACCGCAACGAGTTCGAGCGCAAGTTCATCAACGGTCTGACCAAGGCGGGCCTGGCGGCCCAGGCCGACGGCGCCGTGGTGAAGAGCGACAGCACGACCGTCGTGGAGACCGAGGACGGCACCTCGACCACCACCACCGGTGGCGCCGTTCCCAAGCGTCAGCAGCCGAAGCGGCAGTCCAAGTCCCAGCGCCAGTCGGGCGTGGTCAAGGCGGGCGAGCCGGAGCCGAAGACCTCGCTCACCAAGTCCGACGAGCCGGAAGACGCCAAGCCCTCCGCCGCCAAGCCTGCCGGCGGGGGCAACAAGCCCGGCGCCGGCACCCGCAGCAAGGCCCAGTCCGGACAGCGCAAGGGCCCGCAGCGGCCCAAGTCCCCGTCCAAGAAGTAAGAAGGAGTCCATCCCGTGACGGAAGGCACCACCTCCGCCGCCGCTGAGGGCGACACCCTGACCCGCCTTGAGCAGGAAGGCGAGATCGCGGCGGACTACCTCGAGGGTCTGCTGGACATCGCCGATCTCGACGGCGACATCGACATGGATGTCGAGGCCGACCGCGCCGCTGTCTCGATCATCAGCGACGCGGGCAGCCGCGATCTGCAGAAGCTGGTCGGCCGGGACGGCGAGGTACTGGAGGCCCTCCAGGAGCTCACGCGCCTGGCCGTGCACCGGGAGACCGGCGACCGCAGCCGCCTGATGCTCGACATCGCGGGCTACCGCGCCAAGAAGCGCGAGGAGCTCTCCGAGCTGGGCGCCAAGGCCGCCGCCGAGGTCAAGAGCTCCGGCGAGCCGGTGAGGATGAAGCCGATGACGCCCTTCGAGCGCAAGGTGGTCCACGACGCGGTCAAGGCCGCCGGACTGCGCAGCGAGTCCGAGGGCGAGGAGCCGCAGCGCTTCGTCGTCGTACTTCCCGCCTGATCGGCACGTACTTCCGCCTGATCGGTACGTACGTTCCTCGGCCCCGTCTGTTGAGCAGGCGGGGCCGAACTTTGTCAGCCTGGTAGTCCCCGGCAGCCGCGGTTGTCCCTGGCGGCCGCGGTCCTGATAGTCCTGGAACTCAGCGCTCAGTGCGCTCATGCGGTACGGAAGGACGGTCCCCCGTGACGGAGGCAGCGGAGCTTCCCCCTGCGCCCGATAAGGCGCGCGAGGTATTCGGCGATCGCTTCGCGGACGCGGTCCGTTACGCGGAACTCCTGGCCGAGGCGGGAGTGCAGCGCGGGCTGATCGGCCCCCGCGAAGTACCCCGCCTGTGGGAGCGGCACATCCTGAACTGTGCCGTGCTCTCCGAGGTCGTGCCCGAGGGTGTGACCGTGTGCGACGTCGGCTCCGGCGCCGGGCTGCCGGGCATCCCGCTGGCCCTCGTGCGGGAGGACCTCAAGATCACACTGCTGGAACCGCTCCTGCGCCGGACCAACTTCCTCACCGAGGTCGTCGAGCTCCTCGGCCTCGATCACGTCACCGTCGTACGCGGCCGTGCCGAAGAGGTCATGGGCAAGCTGCCGGCGGTCCATGTGGTGACTGCCCGAGCCGTTGCTCCGCTGGACCGGCTTGCGACATGGGGCATCCCGCTGCTCCGCCCGTACGGCGAGATGCTCGCGCTCAAGGGTGACACCGCGGAGGAGGAGCTGAAGGCAGCCGCAACCGCTCTGAGCAAACTCGGCGCTGTGGAGACGTCCATCCTGCATGTCGGCGAGGGCGTCGTGGACCCGCTCTCGACCGTGGTGCGGGTCGAGGTCGGGGAGAGCCCCGGTGGAGTGCGCTTCGCGGCGAAGCGGGCCAAGGCGGCCCGGACGGGGCGGACGCGCCGGCGGCGCTGAGCCTAAGAGACTCCGCAAGACACCTTGAACTCTCGGCTTCGCTGCGGTGGAGCCGAGAGTTTTTTGTCACGTTCGCTGATCCGTCCTGACGACCAGCCGTACTCCACACAAGCTGCCAAACCTATGCATCTCGGAGTGTCGCGCGGTGATGGCCGCGGCGGCTATGCATCGTGTTTCACGTGAAACGTCGCTCACTGCTGCACGGCATCATCAGTCGCGGCCGCGCCGCGGCCGAACCCCGCGACCGGAGACCTCTTGGTTCACTCGCGGAGGGTGCGGAGTTGTCCACAGAGGTGGATTTCTCCACAGAAGAACGGGCCTCGCTGGTTCACGACCCCGAAGACATGGGAGGCTCTGTTCATTGCGAGCCTGAAGTCGAGGAGAGTGAATCCTTGCGGTCCGACGCCAACATCGCGGGACCGATGACCGATCCGGTCCCCGGTCCCCGTACCGAGTCGATGGGGGAGGATGTTTCACGTGAAACACCGCCCCCGATGGACGACACTCCCATCGGTCGTGCTGCCCAACTGGCGGTCGAAGCGCTAGGGCGCGCGGGCGAAGGCCTGCCACGGCCCGAGCAGACCCGCGTCATGGTGGTCGCGAACCAGAAGGGCGGGGTGGGTAAGACCACGACCACGGTCAATCTTGCTGCCTCGCTTGCCCTGCACGGTGGCCGTGTCCTGGTGGTCGACCTCGACCCTCAGGGCAATGCCTCCACCGCGCTGGGCATCGACCATCACGCCGAAGTCCCATCCATCTATGACGTGCTGATCGACAGCAAGCCGCTCTCCGAAGTCGTCCAGGCGGTCCCTGATGTCGAGGGTCTCTTCTGTGCGCCCGCCACGATCGATCTCGCCGGTGCGGAGATCGAGCTGGTGTCGCTGGTGGCGCGAGAGAGCCGGCTGGAGCGGGCGATTCAGGCGTATGAGCAGCCGCTGGATTACATCCTCATCGACTGCCCGCCGTCGCTCGGCCTTCTGACGGTCAACGCATTGGTCGCCGGCGCGGAGGTCCTCATCCCCATCCAGTGCGAGTACTACGCGCTGGAGGGTCTGGGGCAGCTTCTGCGTAACGTCGACCTGGTCCGGGGGCACCTGAATCCGAACCTGCATGTGTCGACCATCCTGCTCACCATGTACGACGGCCGGACACGTCTCGCGTCCCAGGTCGCGGACGAGGTGCGCAGCCACTTCGGCGACGAGGTGCTGCGCACGAGCATTCCTCGCTCCGTCCGTATCTCCGAGGCCCCGAGCTATGGGCAGACGGTGCTGACCTACGATCCGGGTTCAAGCGGTGCCCTCTCGTATCTTGAGGCCGCACGAGAAATCGCCCTCCGAGGAGTCGGAGTGGCGTACGAAGCGCAACATGCCCACGTGGGCGCACAGAGTGATCAGAGCATGGTGGAGGGGATCCAGTGAGTGAGCGACGACGAGGGCTGGGGCGGGGCCTCGGCGCACTGATCCCCGCAGCTCCGACGGAGAAGTCGGTCTCCTCGCCGGCGAGTGGTGCGTCCGCCTCGCCGACGGCCGTACCGGTGCTCACCGCGGAGCGCGGAGTGGCGGCGGCGAAGGTAGCCGCGCTGCCGTCTGTTTCACATGAAACGGAGGAGCCGCCGTCGAACGGAGCCCTCGAGGTGCCTCCGGCCCCCGTCGGTGCTCACTTCGCCGAGCTGCCGCTCGACTTCATCACCCCGAACCCGCGTCAGCCCCGTGAGGTCTTCGACGAGGACGCTCTGTCCGAGCTCGTCACCTCCATCAAGGAGGTTGGGCTCCTCCAGCCCGTCGTCGTACGTCAGGTCGGCCCCGCGCGCTACGAGCTCATCATGGGTGAGCGGCGCTTCCGGGCCTGCCGTGAGGCGGGGCTCGAGGCCATCCCGGCGATCGTGCGGGCGACGGAGGACGAAAAGCTTCTCCTGGACGCACTTCTGGAGAACCTGCACCGCGCTCAGCTGAACCCGCTGGAAGAGGCAGCCGCCTACGACCAGCTGCTCAAGGACTTCAACTGCACGCACGACCAGCTGGCGGATCGTATCGGCCGGTCGCGCCCGCAGGTGTCCAACACCCTGCGTCTGCTGAAGCTCTCGCCGTCGGTCCAACGCCGTGTGGCCGCGGGTGTTCTCTCCGCGGGGCACGCGCGAGCGCTGCTGTCCGTCGAGGACTCGGAGGAGCAGGACCGGCTCGCTCACCGCATCGTGGCCGAGGGGCTTTCGGTACGGGCCGTCGAGGAGATCGTCACCCTCATGGGGTCGCGCCCGCAGAGCGCCCCGCGCTCCAAGGGGCCGCGGGCCGGTGCCCGACTCTCCCCTGCGCTGAGTGATCTCGCGGGCCGGCTCTCGGACCGCTTCGAGACGCGGGTGAAGGTCGACCTGGGCCAGAAGAAGGGCAAGATCACCGTCGAGTTCGCCTCGATGGACGACCTTGAGCGCATCCTCAGCACGCTCGCCCCCGGCGAGGGTCCGGTTCTTCAGAAGAGCCTCTTGGACGACGATTCAGAGGACATGGAGGCCTAGTCGCACGATGTCGGACGGTCTCCCAGCGTCCGACCAGCAGAGCGGGCCGTGTCCATTGTGTACCGGAACACGGCCCGCTCTTTGCTTTCTGACGGTATCGGTGGAATCGCATCGTGGATACGATGCGATGGGGTATGGCGCATCCACCTGGCGGCACCTTCATTGGGGAGGCGGGGGCCATGCAAACCGTGAGCCGTACCGGACTGGTGACCGCGGGCCTGGGACTGGGGGCAGTCGGCGGCTTCGTCGGCAGCCTGCTCAGGGAGCGAAGCGCTCTGACAGCCGCCCGCGACGCTGCGGGCGAAGGAAGCGAGGAACATCCTTCATGGGGCGCCGGCTCGTACCGCTCACGCTGGACAACCTTCAGGACCTTCCCCAGCGCTGTCGCGCGTGCGTCTTCTGGGAGCTGGACCCCGTCAGCGGAGAAGCCGCGGTAAAGGCGGGTACATCCCCGCTGGAGAAGGAAGCCTGGATCTCCGCGGTCCTGCTGGACTGGGGTTCCTGCGGCCGCGTCGTCTATGTGGACGACGTGCCGGTGGGCTTCGTGCTCTACGCGCCTCCCGCCTATGTGCCTCGCTCCACCGCGTTCCCCACGAGTCCTGTGTCACCGGACGCGGTACAGCTGATGACCGCGTTCATCATGCCGGGCTATCAGGGACAGGGACTCGGCCGGGTCATGGTCCAGACGGTGGCCAAGGATCTACTGCGCCGGGGCTTCAAAGCGATCGAAGCGTTCGGCGACGCGCGGTGGAAGGAACCGGCCTGTGTGCTGCCCGCCGACCATCTGCTCGCCGTCGGCTTCAAGACGGTCCGCCCCCACCCCACCTCTCCGCGGCTGAGGCTGGAGCTGCGGACGACGCTCTCCTGGAAGGAAGACGTCGAGCTGGCCCTGGACCGTCTCCTCGGAGCGGTACAGAAGGAACCGGCACTCCGCCCCCTTTAGGACGGGCACCCTCCTGGGGGAGGGCTCTGCTCGTCCATAGCCGGTCTCCGCTCTATGAGCCGGTCTCCGCTCCATAAAGCGAATGGGCCAACCCGGAAGGGCTGGCCCATTCGTGTTTCACGTGAAACACACGCCGCTGATGCGGCCGTCACCGACTACTCGGCGATGAAGTCCTCGAGGTCGCGCACGATCGCGGCCTTCGGCTTCGCACCGACGATGGTCTTGGCGACCTCGCCACCCTGGTAGACGTTCAGGGTCGGGATCGACATGACGCCGTACTTGGCGGCCGTACCCGGGTTCTCGTCGATGTTGAGCTTGACGACCTCGATCTTGTCGCCGTACTCGGCGGCGATCGCCTCGAGGGACGGCGCGATCTGGCGGCACGGTCCGCACCAGGCGGCCCAGAAGTCCACCAGGACAGGCTTGTCGCTCTTGAGGACGTCAGTCTCGAAAGAGTCGTCAGTCACGTTCTTCAGGGTGCCGGCCACTGCGGGCTCCTTAACTCGTTGATGCGGTGGGACGGATGGGGGTCAGACGGTGGCAGCCGGAGCAGCGGCCTCGCTGTCCGCGAGAGCGGCGAGGTAGCGCTCGGCGTCGAGGGCGGCGGAGCAACCGGTGCCGGCCGCGGTGATCGCCTGGCGGTACGTGTGGTCGACCACGTCGCCCGCGCCGAAGACACCGGTGAGGTTCGTCCGGGTCGAAGGTGCCTCGACCTGCAGGTAGCCCTCGTCGTCCAGGTCGAGCTGGCCCTTGAAGAGCTCGGTGCGCGGGTCGTGACCGATCGCGATGAACAGACCGGTCACCGGAAGCTCGGAGAGCTCGCCGGTCTTCAGGTTGCGCAGCGTCAGGCCCTCCAGCTTGGGGCTGCCCTTGATCTCGGCGACCTCGCTGTCCCAGACGAACTTGATCTTCGGGTCGGCGAACGCACGCTCCTGCATCGCCTTCGAGGCGCGCAGGCTGTCCCGGCGGTGGACGATCGTCACGGACTTGGCGAAGCGCGAGAGGAAGGTGGCCTCCTCCATCGCGGTGTCGCCGCCACCGATCACGGCGATGTCCTGGTCCTTGAAGAAGAAGCCGTCACAGGTCGCGCACCACGAGACACCGCGTCCGGAGAGGGCATCCTCGTTGGGCAGGCCGAGCTTGCGGTGCTGCGAACCCGTCGTGACGATGACCGCCTTGGCACGGTGCACGGTGCCCGCGGTGTCCGTGACGGTCTTGATCTCGCCCGACAGGTCGACGGCGACGACGTCGTCCGGGAGCAGCTCGGCACCGAAGCGCTCCGCCTGGGCGCGCATGTTGTCCATGAGCTCGGGGCCCATGATGCCGTCCTGGAAGCCGGGGAAGTTCTCCACCTCGGTGGTGTTCATCAGCGCACCACCCGCGGTCACGGCGCCCTCGAACACCAGCGGCTTCAGCGACGCGCGCGCGGTGTAGAGCGCCGCCGTGTAGCCGGCGGGCCCGGAGCCGATGATGATCACGTTACGGACGTCGCTCACGGCTTGATTCCTCGTCTCTGGAGACTGCTTCGGACCGGTGGGAGCCTCTCTCAGTACTCTCACCCCACCCAACGGATCCTAAGGGGCTTCAATTCCCGTTGTGTCCGGGCACACGGAGACGAGCTGCCGCACAGAGATGCCAAGCGGTATCCGGGGACTAGACCGTTGGGTGTCGACGTGCTCAGGACCGGGCGTACGACTGCTTCAGCAGCAGCTTGCCGGGGGAGGCGGAGTCCTGCTTCTCGCAGGCTGCGTCGACGATGTAGGCCGTGACCCTCGTAGGGTCGCTGGCTTCGGGCAGCACGACGAGATAGACATGCGTGCCCTCGTAGGTGCCCTCCTCGGCGGCGAGCACCGCTCCGTTGTTTCCGGTCCCCTGTTGGACGCAGTCAGGGACGGGCACGGTAGGCGTGGTGAAGGTGCCGACCCCACCGGAGTCGGTCTTTGCACCGTGGGACTCGACGCCCCAGGGCTTCGCACTGCCTGAGCGGGTGCTCGTGTTCTTGTTCTTCTCGAGGAGATCCGCGACCTGCCGCTCCAGCTGCCCCTCGGAGAACGTGGCCTTCGAACCCGATTCCTGCTGTGTCGCCCTGTGCGGGGTCTTGCTGTCGCCGCCCACTGTCTGCACGAGGATCGCGCCCAGTCCCAGCGCGGCAGCCGAGAAGACCGTGCCCAGCACGACCGCCCTGCGTCGCCCGCGGCGTACCCGGTGGGCGCGTCCAGGGCCGGTAGCCGCGCGCGCATGTCCCGAGGGACGGCCTACGGGCGAGGCGGAGCCCGCGTCGGCCGATGCGGCGGCGATGTCGGCGCTCACAGAGATGTCGTCAGGGGCCGAGAAGCCGTCGGGTACGGAGATGTCGTCAGGTACGGAGATGTCTGTGGTCGATGTTTCACGTGAAACACTCGCGAGTTCGTCCTCGGCGCCGATTGCGTGGTCAGGAGTCGTAGCGCTCAGCAGAGCTTCCGCGGCCAAGGCGGCGTCGATGCGTCCGGCCACATCGTCGGGCATGCGTGTCGGGCCGGGCAGCGTGCCGAGCAGACCCCGGATCTCCTCTAGTGAGTCGTACACGTCGGAGCAGTGCACGCAGCCGTCCAGATGCCGCCGGACGTCCGCAGTACGGGAGGGCGGGAGCAGACCTTCGGTGAGGTCGGAGATCTCCGCGACATCCGGGTGCCCGGCCGTATCCGTCGTGGATGTCACGCTCGCCCACCTCCGCCCTTCACAGCAGCTGAATCGCTTGGCCCTGCACCGTGTGGACCTGCATCGTGCGGTCCCGCTGCCGGTGGGACGGATGCCCCCTGCGTCCGGTTCCTTCCGCCACCCGACTTCTTGCCGTCCTCGCTGCTTCCGTTCTCCGTCCGGAGATGGGTGAGCAGCGGGAGCAGTCTGGCTCTGCCGCGTGCGCAGCGGCTCTTCACCGTGCCGGTCGGCACATCGAGGATGCGGGCCGCCTCCGCCACGGGGTAGCCCTGCATGTCCACCAGGACGAGAGCGGCGCGCTGGTCGGCCGGAAGCGTGCCCAGTGCTTCCAGGAGCTCGCGGTGCAGATCGTTGCGCTCGGCCGGGGCTGAGGCGGACTCGTGCGGCTCGAGGAGTTGTTCCAGGCGTTCGGTGTCGTCGACAGGAGAGGTCTTCCTGGAGGCGGCCTTGCGGGCGCGGTCCAGGCAGGCGTTCACCGTGATGCGGTGCAGCCAGGTCGTGACGGCCGACTGGCCGCGGAAGGTGTGGGCGGCCCGGTAGGCGGAGACGAGTGCGTCCTGGACGGCGTCAGCGGCCTCCTCACGGTCTCCCAGCGTCCGTAGGGCCACCGCCCACAGTCGATCGCGATGACGCCGCACAAGCTCACCGAAGGCGTCCGGATCGCCTTCTACATGGCGGGAGAGGAGGTCCTGATCGCTTGCATCGCCGTATGCGGCTTCATCGGCCATCGGACCCCCTCCCCTTCGTTCGACGAGCGTCAGCCGGCGAACTTCACGTCCGTGATGGCTTGCTTGTAGCCGGCGCTGCTGTAGCCGTCGGCGGGCGCCTGTGGCACATCGGTGATCCACAACAGCACGTACCGCGTCTTCACGGACTTCGGGGCCTTCACCTTCGCCGTCGTACCGCTCGAGGTGACCGAACCGATTTCCTTCATGCCGTCGACGGACGTCGAGGGGGACAACGAGTCCGTCGCGTAGAGGTGGATCGTCGTGTGGTCCCCGGCGTAACGAAGCCCTATCGAGGCGGCCGAGATCTCCTGGGCCGACCCGAGGTCGTAGACGATCCCCACGCCAGGCTTGTACGGCGCCAGCTTCGGACCGTCGTTGTACTTCTTGGTGCGCCAGTACGTGGTGCTGTCGCCGTCATACGTCTTGCCGACGTCCCCGGGTGCCTGGGCCTCGCCGCTCGCCACGTACTCCTGTGCGTTCTGGATCTTGATCTGATTGACCGGCCTGGTCTGGTCGCCGTTGTTGTCGTTGCCGTCCGTCGTGTGCGTCTGGTTCGTGTTGTCGGACTGGTTGCCCTGGTCCATGAGGGCGTCCGCGAGCTGCCAGCTGCCGAGGCCCAGCGCGGCGATGAGGAGAGCCGACACGGCCCACTTGAGGGCCTTGCCGGTACGGCTCTGCAGCGGGGGCGGCGGAGTCTGCACGGGCTGGGTGACACCGGGGCGCGGCGCCGGGCGGCCGTACGTGCCCTGCTGGTACGTCGTGCGCTGGTACTCGGGCGGGGCGGTGAACGCCGGCTCCGGCGGGCGGATGCGGGGCATCTCGCTGATCGCCTTCACCAGCTCCTCCGGCGTGGTGCACGGGGATTCGTGACGGGAGGCGGTCGCGCCGTCGTTGGCGAGCGCGCGCATGGCGAGCTCCGACAGGCCGCGGTGGACGCCGGCCCGCACCTGGTCGGGGGCGATGAGACCGACCCCCTTGGGCAGCCCGGACAGACCGTACGCATCGTTCTCGTACGGCCAGCGCTGGGTCAGCGCGGCGTACAGGAGCGCGCCGATCGCCTCCGTGTCCGTGCGCAGCGGGGTGTCGGAGCTGATGCCGCGCAGCGCGGCGTTCACGGCGAGCCCGCGGATGCGCCACTGACCGGACGAGGTGCGCAGCACCGCACCCGGGGTCAGCCGCAGATGCGCGAGGCCCTCACGGTGGGCGGCGGCCATGGCCTGGGCGACCTGGCTGACCATCTGGTACGCGTCGTGCACCTCCAGCGGGCCCGAGGCTAGGAGCGCCGTCAGCTCTGTGGCGTCGGGCAGCCACTCGTGCACCACATAGACGAGGTCGTTCTCCTCGACCGCGTCCAGGACCTGGACGAATCGTGGATCGCCCAGCAGGGCGGAGGAACGGGCCGCCGCCAGTACCGAGCGGGCCCGCGGATGGTCGGCCGGCAGCAGGTGCACACCCACTGCGCGGCGCAACTTCTCGTCGACCGCACGCCAACTGCTGAAACCGTCCAGACGGGTGACGCACTCCTCGAGGCGATAGCGTCTGGCGAGCTTGTGACCGCTGTGCAGTTCGGGCGGTGAGGCCTTTCCGGGACTCTCGGTCCCGCCGCTCCCCTGTGCCTCTTCGCTGTCCGTCTCCCGCTCCCGGTTCTGGGCCACCCCGTCGGACGTGGACTGGTCCGCCTTGGCGGTCAGCGGCTCGTCACCGCTGTTGTCTGCCACGTCGACGGCAGCCGTGCTCCGTTCCGCCACCGTCGTTCCCGCCTCCCCATCCATTGCGCGCTGTCCGACGCAGAAACCAATTGTGCCCACAGTCCGGCGCTATGCACGACACGCGGCGACGGACGATGGTTGTGCGCGTACCCCCGCCTCAGCGCCCCAGGCGCCCGCGGACCATCCCGACCATTGAATTGAGTTCTTCGATGCGCATTTTCCGTGCGGCGATGTAGAAGACGCCGAGCAGGGCCAGGCCGCCGGCGAAGAGGGCCGCCAGGGAGCCTGCGGCGCCCTGGCCGAGGGTGTGGCCGATGCCGTAGCAGGCCGCGCCGCTCAGCAGGGCCGCGGGCACCGCGGCGATGCCGAGGCGGGCGTACGTCCGCAGCACGCGGGCTCCATCCAGGTCGCCGCCGAGCCGCTTGCGCAGTCGGCTCCAGGCGACGCCGACGCCGATCGCGTAGGCGAGGCCGTACGAGGCGGCCATACCGACCACGGCCCAGCGGGCCGGCAGTACGAAGTAGCAGAGGGCCGAGGCCGCCGCGTTGACGGTGGCGACGATGACCGTGTTGTAGAAGGGCGTCCGGGTGTCCTCGTACGCATAGAAGGCGCGCAGCACGACGTACTGGACGGAATACGGGATCAGACCGAGGCCGAACGCCATGAGCATGTAGCCCATGTTCGTGGCTTCGCTGGTGCCCGAGGAGCCGAAGATCAGCGTGCACATCGGGATGCCGAGCGCGACGAATCCGAAAGCGATCGGCACGATCGCCACGGCCGTGGTCCGCAGGCCCTGGGAGATGTCGTCGCGGACCGCTCCGCCGTCGCCCTCGTGGGCCGAGCGGGAGAGCCGCGGAAGCAGCGCCGCCATCAGGGAGACCGTGATGATGGCCTGCGGGAGGCCCCAGACGAGCTGGGCGTTTGCGTAGGCGGCGAAGCCGGTGCCCTGGACCTTGGCGTCGTTGCCCGCGGCGGCGGTCGCCAGCTGGGTGACGACGAGGGCACCCGCCTGGTTGGCCAGGACGAAGAGCACGGTCCACTTGGCGAGCATCGCGGACTTGCCGAGGCCGTGGCCCTTCCAGTCGAAGCGCAGGCGCAGCCGGAATCCGGTCTCGCGCAGATACGGGATCATCGCGAGGGCCTGTACGACCAGGCCGAGAAGGATGCCGACGCCAAGGAGCCGCTGGCCGTCCGGAGGGATGTTCGTGACGGTCATGTGGGAGTCCGCCGAGGTGCCGTACACCCAGAGGAACATCCCGAGCGTCACGATGATGACGATGTTGTTGAGGACCGGAGTCCACATCATCGCGCCGAACTTCCCGCGGGCGTTGAGGATCTGCCCCATCACCACGTGGACGCCCATGAAGAAGATCGAGGGCAGGAAGTAACGCGTGAAGGTGACGGCCACTTCGTTGGCCGCCGGATCGTCTGCGATCTTCACCGACAGCAGGCGGACCAGGAGCGGGGCGGCGAAGACCGCCAGCGCGGTCAGGATGCCGAGCGCCACCATGACGACGGTCAGCAGCCGGTTGGCGTACGCCTCGCCGCCGTCCTCGTCCTCCTTCATGGAGCGCACGAGCTGCGGCACGAAGACGGAGTTGAGGCCTCCGCCGACGGTCAGGATGTAGATCATGGTCGGCAGCTGGTAAGCGACCTGGAAGGAGTCGCCCAGGAAGCCGATGCCCAGCGCCGAGACGATCAGCGCGGACCGGATGAAGCCGGTGAGCCGGGAAACCAGCGTGCCCGCCGCCATCACGGCGCTCGACTTCAGCAGACCAGCGGCGCGCCCCCCGGACTTCTTCGCAGCGGGCGCGGGCGCGGATGCGGGCGCCGGGGACTGCAGGACGGCCGGAGCCGGTTCAGGAGCCGGTGAGGGAACGCCGGGCGGGGTGTAAGGCGGACGGCTGCTGCCCTGCTGCTGGTCGCGGAAGAGGTGGGCGAAGGCGTCGGGCTCGTGGTGCTCGTCGCCGGCCTGGGTGACCAGGTCGTCGACGCCCACGAACTGGGTGGTGCGTGCGTCCTCGCCGTACGGCAGGTGACGCGTCGGGCCGCCCGGTTCCGGAGGGGGCGTCTGGGCCCACACACGCGGGTCGGGAGCGTACTGGGGCGTGGGCGGCTGGGCGTAGAGCGGCTGCTGCGGGTAATACGCGCCGGGAGGCGGCGGGGGGTGGGAGGCACGGTCGTAGAGCGCCTCGGCCACCGGGTCCTGGGCGGAGAGGTCCTGCGCCCGGTAAGGATCCTGGTCGTAGGCGTCCTGGAGGTACATGTCCGCGGCGGGCCCCGGCGGCATCTGGCCGTGCTCGGGCGGCGGGCCCTCGGGGTAGCCGGAGTGGCCCGTGCCCTGGTCCGGGTAGCCCTCGGCGTAGCCGGGGTCTCCCGCGCTCTGGTCCGGGTAGCCCTCGGGGTACCCCGAGCCGCCCGCGCCCTGGCCGCGGTCACCGTCATACGGCGCGTTCATGGTTACCCCACCTCATCGTCCCCGGGCCCACCGGCCACGACATCGCTCAACGGTCCACTCTCTCACCCGTCCCGGACGGGTCGGTGCTTTCCGGTGCGGTGTCCGGTGTCGGGTCACTCGGGTGCTCCGGGTCGTCTGCCCCGGGCTCCGCGCCGGACTCCCCGTCGGGACCGTTCGCGGAGTCTTCGGTGCCCCCAGTGTCCACGGTGCCGTCCGTGTCCTTAGTGTCTACGGTGCCGTCCGTGTCCTTAGTGTCTACGGTGCCGTCCGTGTCCTTAGTGTCTACGGTGCCGTCCGTGTCCTTGTTCACGCCGTTCTCGTTCTCGGCGTTCGTTCCCTCGGCCGCGGGACTGGTTTCCGGGCTCTCCTCGACCGGCTGGGCGGCTGCCCGCTTGCGCTGGGTGTACATCCGGAAGCCGGCGAGTACCAGCAGCAGGACGCCGCCACCGATGACGAGCATCACCGTGGAAGTGATCTCGGTGACCTTTACATCGAAGGTGACCGCGCGGCCGTACGCCTGACCGTCCTCGGTGTACAGCTGGGCGACCACCTTCACCGGACCGTTGGCCTGGGTCGAGGTGGTGAACTTCACCGACTGACTGTGCTCGCCCGCCACCTGGATCTGCTGTTCGGCGTAGGGACCGTTGCCGATCTTGAGGCGAGTGGGCTGCTGAGACGTGAGGCGCAACACCAAGTGGTTGACGCCCTGCACGAGGTTGTTCTGCACGGTCACGGGGATCGTGGCGCTGCGTCCGGAGAGCTTCGCGTCAGACTTGTCGATCAGCCGGACCAGTCCGGTGAGGCCGCTGAGGTACGACTGCACGCCCTCGCGGAAGGTCTCCGCCTCGGTGGCACGGCCCCGCCAGGACGTCGACATCCCCCGGTTTATGGCCCGGCCGAACGGGGTGACCACGCGGGTCTTGTCGGTGAGAATCACCTGGAAGTTGTCGAGCTTGCTCTGCGTGGCCTGGATCTCCTCGAAGGCCGACCGGGGCATCTCCTGCTTGCGCAGCGAGGACGGGTAGGAGGACGCGGAGGGCACCCTCGTGTTGGCGCCCGGGTCCGGCTTGGCCTTGGCGGCCGCGGACAGGCCCTGGGACTCCGACCAGTTCCCGTCCTGCAGAGCCTTCAGCGCCTGCGCCATCGTCTGGGCCTGGCTCGCGGAGGGCATGCGCTGCGGGGCGACCACGATGCTGCGCTGGTCGTTCGACTCCTGCAGGTTGATCATCAGGCTCTGGGCGAGGAACTCCTGCACGGCGAGCGTGGAGCTGTCGGCCTTCGTCATGTCGCCCTGGAACGCGGTCGACAGCCTGGCGTCCGCGACCACCGCGGTCGTCCCGCCGCCGATGGGGCGGGGCGCACTCGGCGTGTACGGCAGTACACCCGTCTCGCGCAGGCTGTCGCTGCGGGCGATCACCTTGTCGGCGCCGGCCGAGGTGGCGACCTTGACGATCGACGGGTCGATGGCACCGTCGGCGGGCCAGGCGAAGTCGGTGCTCGGCTTCACGTGAACGATTGTGTCCACCGTCTTGGCGGCCACATCGGTGGCGTCCTTGAGGTGGCTCAGGGAACCGGTGACGTCCTTGCCGTTGTGGGCCAGCGACGCCAGATCGGGGTCGGCGAAGGGGAGAGCGACGACCTTCTTGTCCTGGACCGTCTTCTCCAGCTTGTCGAGCCAGGCCTTGGCGACCGCCTGGTTCTTCCCTGCCGTGGTGGTGCCGTTCTCGCCCTGGATCCGGTAGCCGGCCCTCATCGCGTCGACGGAGGCCAGCAGATCCGGGTCGAGCACCCAGGTGACGTCGAGATCGCTGCCCAAGGACAGGAGCTCGTCCAGACGGCCGCCGGGGGAGATCTCCTTGGCCAGGTCGTCATTCTTGAAGACGCGGGTCTGCTGCTCGTCCGAGCCGGTCTCCGCCGTGAGGTGGACCGGGGAGATCAGAGGCCAGAGGTACGTCGTCTTCGTCTTCGTGTCGGCCGCGTTGGGCTGCCAGGGCAGGAACGTCCGCTCGATGCCGAGCACCTGGTCCCATGGCTGGGCGGCGGTGCGGCCCGTAAGCGAGACACCGAGCTGGTAGACCCCGTCGGAACCGAGGTCCAGATCCTTGACGGGCACCGAGATGCTGAAGTGCTGCGAGACGCCCGAGGGGATCTTGGAGAATTTCGCGACGTACTTGCCGCCGACCTCCAAGGGGTCGGGGCCCAGCTGGAAACCGGTGCGCTGTGCGGCGCTGTCGATCGCGGAGCGGCTGCTCAGCGAAGGGCCCACCCGCAGGCCCACGTGGGCGCCTGTGATCGTCTGCTTGCCGTTGTTGGTGACCGAGCCGGACACGGTGAGCGTGTCGCCGTCCGTGGGGGCACTGGGGCTGAGCGAGTCGAGGGAGACGTCGACCGTGCTGGACCCAGTGGCCTCGGCCACGGTGGTCTTCTCGGCGGCGGATGCGGATGTACTCATGGGCAGCTGGAGCAGCCCGGCCAGCAAAGGCAGCCCGGCCAGCAGTGTTCCGCTGCGCCGGAGCCACCGGCGGGCAGGTGAGGGACTCATCCCCAGGAAGTCTGCCGCCTCGGCCACGCGCTCGCCCGTCCCTCGTCGTCGTCAGTGGTCGTTGGAATGTGCGTCCACGCATGGTAACGATGCGCGCTGAGGGTAAGTGCCGCGGAGTGCGCCACAAGATCGGGGAACCGGGCCGGCTGTCCTGTATGTGCGCGTATTGATGCCTGTGAAATGACGGGGTGCCTGTGCACGTTTTATGGAGGCGCCCGCCGGTGCCCCGGCCACGTACCCTTTTCTGTTGTGCCGAACGCCAACGAAGACAACCCCAGTGCCCTGAGTCAGGTGCAGCGCCGCGCGGTGAGTGAACTGCTGCGGGTGTCCCCTGTCGCCGACGACCTCGCCCGCCGCTTCCAGGAGGCCGGGTTCTCCCTCGCCCTGGTCGGCGGCTCGGTCCGGGACGCGCTCCTTGGCCGGCTCGGCAATGACCTGGACTTCACGACCGACGCCCGCCCCGAGGACGTACTGAAGATCGTGCGGCCCTGGGCGGACGCCGTGTGGGAGGTCGGGATCGCCTTCGGTACGGTGGGCGCGCAGAAGGACGCCCGCGTGGGCGACGTACAGCAGTCGTTCCAGATCGAGATCACGACGTACCGCTCCGAGGCGTACGACCGGACCTCGCGCAAACCCGAGGTGTCCTACGGTGACTCCATCGAGGAAGACCTGGTGCGCCGTGACTTCACGGTGAACGCCATGGCGGTGGCTCTGCCGGAGAAGGAGTTCATCGACCCGTACGGTGGCCGGAACGACCTCGCCGCTCGCGTTCTGCGCACCCCGGGCACCCCGGAGCAGTCCTTCTCCGACGATCCGCTGCGGATGATGCGGGCCGCGCGGTTCGCCGCACAGCTGGACTTCGAGGTGGCGCCCGAGGTCGTCACCGCGATGAGGGACATGGCCGGCCGCATCGAGATCGTCTCGGCGGAGCGGGTGCGGGACGAGCTGAACAAGCTGATCCTGTCCGCGCACCCCCGTAAGGGCCTGACGCTGCTCGTCGACACGGGTCTCGCCGATCACATGCTGCCGGAGCTTCCCGCCCTGCGGCTGGAGCGTGACGAGCACCACCGGCACAAGGATGTCTACGAGCACACGCTGATCGTCCTGGAGCAGGCGATGGCGCTGGAGGAGAACGGTCCCGACCTGACCCTCCGGCTGGCCGCGCTGCTGCACGACATCGGCAAGCCGCGGACACGCCGCTTCGAGAAGGACGGCCGGGTCTCCTTCCATCACCACGAGGTGGTGGGCGCCAAGATGACCAAGAAGCGGATGACGGCGCTCAAGTACTCCAACGATCTCGTGAAGGACGTCTCGCGTCTGGTCGAGCTGCACCTGCGCTTCCACGGATACGGAACCGGCGAGTGGACGGACTCCGCGGTCCGTCGCTACGTACGAGACGGGGGCCCGCTCCTCGAGCGCCTCCACAAGCTGACCCGCTCCGACTGCACCACGCGGAACAAGCGGAAGGCGACCGCGCTCTCCCGTGCGTACGACGGCCTGGAGGAGCGCATCGCGCAGCTCAAGGAGCAGGAGGAGCTCGACGCGATCCGCCCGGATCTCGACGGCAACCAGATCATGGAGATCCTGGGCATCGGCCCCGGCCCGGCCATCGGTCAGGCGTACAAGTTCCTGCTGGAGCTGCGTCTGGAGAACGGTCCGATGGAGCATGACGCGGCGGTGGCGGCGCTCAAGGAGTGGTGGGCCGAGCAGAGCTGAAGCCCGCACAGCGCGTCATGTTTCACGTGAAACATGACCCCGGGGCAACACGAAGGGGCGGTGTTTCACGTGAAACACCGCCCCTTTGGCACATCCAGCGTCGCGGGCTACTTGTTGTCGCCCAGGCAGAGGGTGAAGGACTCGCCGGTCTCTTCCCACGTCAGCGTCGCCGTCGTGCCCGTCACGCTCCCGCAGGTCAGCGAAGGAAGTGAGGCGCCGTCCGCCTTCTTGAGGACCTTGTGCGTGGCCTTGGAATCGGTGCAGTCGACCTGGACGACGTCCGGCTTGCTCTCGCTGCCCTTGTTGTACAGGCAGTCGCCCACAGCCAGCTTCTTGGCGTCCCCGCCGTTGTCGTTGAGCAGCCAGCCGCCCACGATGATGCTGAGGCCCGCGATGGGCACGATTATGCGCAGGTACTGCTTGATGCCGCGCTTCGGCCGCTGCGGCGGAACAGGGGCGTACGGAGCCCCCTGCTGCGGGAAGCCGGGCTGGCCGGGCTGGCCGGGCTGCTGCGGGTAACCCTGCGGGGGCTGCTGGCCATAGGGGGCCTGACCCTGGGGCGGCTGGCCGTAGGGCTGCTGGCCCTGGGCGAACGGGTTCTGGCCCTGGGGCGGCGGAGTGGTCACTTGGGGGTCCCCCTAGAACGTAGGCGCGTGAAGCGAATAAGACGCACGTAAGCTATCGGGACCCTGTGACAACTCAGTAGCCCGGAGGGGCTCTGTGGCACTGATGTGACACTTACTGCAATTCAAAGCGGGCCATAGTGGCAGCAATTGCTGCGTAGAGCGCTGCCACAGTCACCACGAGGGAAGCCGAGCGTCCGTCAGAAGGCAGTATCAGAGCGGCTACTGCGGCAGCGCCGACGAAAGCGACGTTGAACAGGACGTCGTAGACGGAGAAGATCCGGCCGCGGAAGCCGTCGGCGACCGAGGACTGCACGATCGTGTCCGTGGCGATCTTCGCGCCCTGTGTGGTCACGCCCAGGAAGAAGGCGGCGACCAGCATGGGCGCGGGGGCGAACGGGAGGCAGAGCGCGGGTTCCAGGACCGCGGCGGCGCCCGCACACACGACGATCCAGCCGCCGGGACCCAGCTTCCCCACTGCCCAGGGCGTCACCACGGCCGCCACGAAGAAGCCCGCCCCGGAGATGCCCACGGCCAGCCCCAGCAGGGCGAGACCGTCGTCTGAACCGGGTGCCCAGGCGTACCGGCAGAGCATCAGCAGCATGACGGTCAGTGCGCCGTAGCAGAAGCGCATCAGCGTCATCGCCAGGAGCGCCCAGGCCGCCTCCCGCCGTGCGGGCGCTGCCAGATGGCGTACGCCCGCCGCGAGGCCGCGCGCGGTGCCGGTGAGGGCGGCGCCCAGGCACGGCTGGACCAACTCCTGGTCGGGACCGAGCAGTTCCGGCGCGATGCGCAGGGAGGCGAGCGCCGCGCACAGATACAGGGTCGCCCCTACGAGGACGACCGCCGCGTCGGAGTCCGAGGCGAGCAGCCGTACGGCGAACGCGAGTCCTCCGCCCAGGGTCGCGGCGAGCGTCCCGGCTGTCGGAGAAAGCGAGTTGGCCATCACCAGACGGTCCGAGTCGACGACCCGGGGCAGCGCGGCCGAGAGGCCGGCCAGGACGAAGCGATTGACCGCGGTGACACACAGCGCGGAAGCGTAGAAAAGCCAGTCGGGGACATGGCTCAGCATGAGGACGGCCGTCACGCAGGCCAGTGCCGTCCGCAGCAGGTTGCCGTACAGGAAAACCTGGCGGCGTCGCCAGCGGTCCAGCAGGACGCCGGCGAAGGGGCCGATGAGGGAGTACGGGAGCAGCAGGACCGCCATCGCGGAGGCGATCGAGGCAGCCGATGTCTGCTTCTCCGGGGAAAAGACGACGTACGTGGCGAGCGCGACCTGGTAGACCCCGTCGGCGCCCTGGGACAGCAGCCGTACGCCGAGCAGGCGTCTGAAGCCCTGGAAGCGCAGCAGTATGCGCAGGTCACGCGCGACAGACATGCGTCACAGCCTCACATACGAGGAGGGTCCCCGGGCCGAAATGCCCGGGGACCCTCAACAGACAGGGGCGTAAACCCTTGTGGCTGCTAGCGCTCGACCTCGCCCTTGATGAACTTCTCGACGTTGGCGTAGGCCTCGTCGTCGAAGTACTGGACCGGCGGGGACTTCATGAAGTAGCTCGACGCGGAGAGGATCGGGCCGCCGATGCCGCGGTCCTTGGCGATCTTCGCGGCGCGCAGGGCGTCGATGATGACACCCGCGGAGTTCGGGGAGTCCCAGACCTCGAGCTTGTACTCCAGGTTCAGCGGAACGTCACCGAAGGCACGGCCTTCGAGGCGGACGTAGGCCCACTTGCGGTCGTCGAGCCAGGCCACGTAGTCCGAGGGACCGATGTGGACGTTCTTCTCGCCCAGGTCGCGGTCGGGGATCTGCGAGGTGACGGCCTGCGTCTTCGAGATCTTCTTGGACTCGAGGCGGTCGCGCTCCAGCATGTTCTTGAAGTCCATGTTGCCGCCGACGTTGAGCTGCATGGTGCGCTCAAGACGGACACCGCGGTCCTCGAACAGCTTCGCCATCACACGGTGCGTGATGGTGGCACCGACCTGCGACTTGATGTCGTCGCCGACGATCGGCACGCCGGCCTCGGTGAACTTGTCCGCCCACTCCTTGGTACCGGCGATGAAGACCGGGAGAGCGTTGACGAAGGCGACCTTGGCGTCGATGGCGCACTGGGCGTAGAACTTCGCCGCGTCCTCGGAACCGACCGGCAGGTAGCAGACGAGGACGTCGACCTGCTTGTCCTTGAGGATCTGGACGATGTCGACCGGGGCCTCGGCGGACTCCTCGATGGTCTGGCGGTAGTACTTGCCGAGACCGTCCAGGGTGTGACCGCGCTGGACCGTGACGCCCTTGTTCGGGACGTCGCAGATCTTGATGGTGTTGTTCTCGCTGGCGCCGATGGCGTCGGAGAGGTCGAGGCCGACCTTCTTGGCGTCGACGTCGAAGGCGGCGACGAACTCGACGTCACGCACGTGGTACTCGCCGAACTGGACGTGCATGAGGCCCGGCACCTTGGACGCCGGGTCGGCGTCCTTGTAGTACTCGACGCCCTGTACCAGCGAGGCGGCGCAGTTGCCCACGCCGACGATGGCTACGCGAACCGAACCCATTCCGGTTGCTCCCTGTGTGTATCGGTGAAACCCCGAATGGGCCTCACGTGGCGGTGTCGTCGGACGGATCCGGCCGGGTGCTGTCCCGGTGCCGGGGCAGGCCGCCCGTCTCTCCAGATGTGTTGTCCTGCTGAGCGGAGCCTTCGGAGACGGGACCCTTGACGTCCCGCCCCGCCCGCTCGCTCTCGATGAGCTCGTTCAGCCAGCGCACTTCGCGCTCCACGGACTCCATTCCGTGGCGCTGGAGCTCAAGCGTGTAGTCGTCGAGGCGCTCTCGGGTGCGCGCCAGTGAGGCGCGCATCTTCTCGAGGCGCTCCTCCAGACGGCTGCGGCGGCCCTCCAGTACGCGCATGCGTACGTCGCGTGACGTCTGCCCGAAGAACGCGAAGCGGGCGGCGAAGTGCTCGTCCTCGTACGCGTCGGGACCCGTCTGCGAGAGCAGCTCCTCGAAGTGTTCCTTACCTTCTGCCGTCAACCTGTAGACGATCTTGGCGCGACGCCCTGCGAGTGGAGCTGCGAGGGCGTCCTCGGGTGTCGACCCCGGTTCCTCGATCAACCAGCCGTTGGCGACCAGCGTCTTGAGGCAGGGATAGAGCGTCCCGTAGCTGAAGGCACGGAACACACCCAGTGACGTGTTGAGTCGTTTGCGCAGCTCATAGCCGTGCATCGGGGACTCGCGGAGCAGGCCGAGTACGGCGAACTCGAGGATCCCGGAACGCCGGCTCATCGTCGCCTCCTCCCTGTCGCTGCCTCGTCGCCACGGTCTTTATGCCGCGCTGATGTATCGACTCGATACATCAGCACGATAGAACGGTCATCCGGATGCGACAAGAGGGGCCACGGTGAACGGCGTCACATCACCGATTCATACGAAGCGAGTTGCCTGATTTGGGGTGAACTTCGGCCCTAGGTGGGTTTTGACGGTGCGTAGTCTGTGCGCCATGCACACCACCGGGAACCAAGTGACGCCTGAGGGCGTCATCGTCTTTGGTGCAGTACGGGTGAATGCGCAAACGACCGCATCCGTACTTCGGGGGGACCGGAAACCAGCCGCCGTTTCCAGGCGCGCACGGGTGCGCCTGCCCGAGGAGTAATCGTTCGATGAGCGAGCACCGTCGCAAACTGCCGCAGCCGCAGGAAGGCGGACGTGCCGCGGCCCGACGCGGCCAGTCCGGGTCGTCCTCCGGTCGCCGCGCGGCACCGCGAGGCGCCACCGGGTCTCCTTCCGACTCCTACGGGTCGGGGGGTGAGGAGGAGCGCCCGTACGGTGGCCGTGCCGAGGCTCGGCGGGCGGCACAGAGAAGTAGTGGCGGAGGTCGACGCAGAGCGGCCGACGGCGCCGGACGAGGTGGCCCCGGAGGCGGTGGCGGCCGACGCGGTGGCCCCGCCGGACCGAACGGACCGGGGCGGGGCAGAGGCCGCGCTTCCGAGCCTGCCAAGAGGCGTTTCATCGACTACCCGCGCGCCGGCAAGTACGGAGCCGCGCGCTGGGTCCCGTCCTGGAAGCTCGTGACGGGGTTGTTCATCGGTTTCTTCGGCAGCATCGTCGCGGTGGCGGGTATCGCGTACGCGATGGTGTCCGTCCCGAAGGTCGCCGACACCGCCACGGCGCAGAACAACGTCTACTACTGGGCCGACGGCAGTGAGATGGTCGCCACCGGCGGTGAGACCAACCGCCAGATCGTCAACTACGCGCAGATTCCAGAGGCGATGCGGTACGCCGTCATCTCGCAGGAGAACAAGACCTTCGAGACCGACAGCGGCATCGACCCGAAGGGCATCGCCCGCGCCTTCCTCAACATGGCCAAAGGCGGCCAGACACAGGGTGGCTCGACCATCACCCAGCAGTACGTGAAGAACGCGATGCTGGACGATCAGTCGCAGACGATCTCCAGGAAGTTCAAGGAGATCTTCGTAGCGATAAAGGTCGGCGCCACGGTCAAGAAGGAAGACATCATGGCCGGCTACCTGAACTCCGCGTACTACGGTCGCGGGGCCTACGGGATCCAGGCGGCCGCGCGCGCTTACTTCAACAAGGACGCCGTCAAGCTGGACCCCAGTGAGTGCGCCTTCCTGGCGGCGATGCTCAAGGGCGCCACGTACTACGACCCGGCGGGTGCGACGGCGTTCGACCCGGCCGCCACAGCCGACGCTAACAGGAAGCGGGCCAAGGCCCAGTGGGCGGACACCTTGGACAAGGAGGTCCAGTACGGCCACCTGAGCGCCGCGGTGCGGAACAAGTACAAAGATCTCCCCCACTGGCAGAACCCGCGGTCGAACACCCGGCTCAGCGGCCAGATCGGCTATCTCGTCGACCTCGCCAAGGGCTACATCATCAACAACACCAAGATCACCGCGAACCAGCTTCAGCAGGGCGGCTACTCGATCCACACGACCTTCGACAAGAAGAAGGTCGATGAGCTCAAGAACGCCGTGGACAAGGTCCGCAAGGCCAACATCAAGCCCAAGGAGCGCCCGAAGACGGACACCTATGTCCAGTTCGGCGGGGCTTCAGTCAACCCGGACACCGGTGCGATCGAGGCCATATACGGCGGTGAGGACGCGACCAAGCACTTCACCAACAATGCCGACCAGACCGGTGCCCAGGTGGGTTCGACGTTCAAGCCCTTCGTCCTGGCGGCCGCCATGTCGTGGGGTGCCCGGGATCCCAACGGAGCCCCCGATCAGGCGCAGGACGAGCGCACGAAGGTCTCTCCGAAGAGCCTGTACAGCGGCAAGAACAAGCAGAAGATCAAGGACTACAACGGCAGCGACTGGAAGGATGACAAAGGCAGGGAGTGGCTGCAGAAGAACGACGGCGGGCAGTCGTACAACCCGCCCAGCTACAAGATCGACCTGCGCGAGGCGATGCGTGAGTCCGTCAACTCCGCATATGTCCAGCTGGGTATGGATGTCGGCCTCGACAAGGTCAAGGCGTCCGTCCTGGACGCGGGCATTCTGAAGTCGAGCCTTGCCGACGCCAACTATCCGTCCTTCTCTCTGGGGACGTCCTCCCCGAGTGCGATCCGCATGGCCGGTTCGTACGCGACCTTCGCGGCCAGCGGCAAGCAGCGCGATCCGTACTCGGTCGACCAGATCACCAACAAGGACGGCACGGTCTTCCGGCACAGCGACATCGCGAAGACCCGGCAGGCCTTCACCGAGCAGGTCGCCGACAACGTCACTGACGTCCTGAAGACCGTGGTCGAGAAGGGAACCGGTACCAACGCCCAGCTGACCGGTCGTGAAGTGGCCGGTAAGACCGGTACCACCGACGGCAACAAGTCCGCCTGGTTCGTCGGGTACACCCCGCAGTTGTCGACCGCGATCGGCATGTATCGCATGGATGACAACGAGACCAACAAGAACCGCGAGTTCCTCCAGATGTACGGCACGGGCGGCGAGAAGACGATCCACGGTGCGTCGTTCCCGTCCCAGATCTGGCGTGACTACATGGAGCAGGCGCTCAAGGGTGAGAAGGCGGTGCCCTTCCCGACCCCCGAGCCGATCGGCCAGGTCCTCAATGACACCCCGAGCCCGAGCGTGACTCCCTCGCCCACCCAGAGCGTGACGGAAAGCCCGACGCCGACTCCCTCGCCCAGCGAGAGCCTCACGTCTCCCTCGCCCTCGACGAGCGAGACCTGCGGCAACTTCGACTGGAACTGCAGCAACGGTGGGGGAACAAGCACAGGCGGTACCGGTAACGGCGGTACGGACGGCGGAGTGACCGCCACACCGACGGAGACCACCAGCACCGGAACCTCCAGAGGTAACGGCAACGGAGGGATCTTCGGAGGGCAGACCGGATAGCCGACTCCGTGTGTGTTTCACGTGAAACACGCCGTTTCACGTGAAACAAGGGCCGTCGCACCAACCAGGTGCGGCGGCCCTCGGCGTATTCCTAGCCGCGTACGGCAGGATGTGCGGCATGCCCAGTGCAGAGACGACGCGAGCGAGCGTGCACGAGCCGGAGCTGGTACGGCCGACCAAGGAGGACGAGGTCGCCGCGAGCGGCAGTGAGCTGATTGGCGGCCCCATCGGGCGGCGTGCCCTGCTCGGGACGTCCTGGTGGACGCCCGTGCGGGTCGTCGCACTCGTCGCCATCGGCATGTTCGCCCTCGGCATGGTGCAGAAGCTGCCCTGCTACGACGGCGCCTGGTTCTTCGGTGCCAGCTCCCAGTACACGCACGCGTGCTACTCGGACATTCCGCACCTCTACCAGGGGCGCGGCTTCGCCGACGGTCTTGTGCCGTACTTCGACAAGATCCCCGGCGACATGGACTACCTCGAGTACCCGGTGCTGACCGGCGTGTTCATGGAGGTAGCTGCCTGGCTCACCCCGGGGAGCGGGAGCATCCAGGACCAGGAGCAGATCTACTGGATGGTCAACGCGGGGATGCTGATGGTGTGCGCGGCGGTCATCGCCGTCTGCACCGCGCGCACCCACCGTCGACGCCCCTGGGACGGCCTCCTGGTCGCTCTGGCGCCCGCCTTCGCCCTCACCGCCACCATCAACTGGGATCTCCTCGCTGTGGCCCTCCTGGCCGCCGCGATGCTGATGTGGTCGCGGGGCCGGGCCCTCGCCTTCGGCGTGCTGATCGGGCTCGCCACGGCCGCCAAGTTCTATCCGTTCCTGGTGATCGGACCGCTCTTCCTGCTGTGCTGGCGGGCCGGCAAGTGGCGTGAGTTCGGGACGGCGCTGCTGGGAGCCGTCGGGGCCTGGCTCGTCGTGAACCTTCCGGTGATGTACTTGGCACCGGAGGGGTGGGCGAAGTTCTACAGCTTCAGCCATGACCGAGGGGTCGACTTCGGGTCCGTCTTCCTGTTCATCTCGCAGTGGCTGAAGATCACGATCACCGCCGACTCGGCGAACACGTGGGCACTGATCATGATGCTGCTCGTCTGCGCGGGCCTGACCGCGATCACGCTCACCGCCCCGCGGCGGCCGCGCTTCGCCCAGCTCGCCTTCCTGATCGTCGCGGCCTTCATCCTCACCAACAAGGTCTACTCGCCCCAGTACGTGCTGTGGCTGGTCCCCCTTGCCGCGCTGGCCCGGCCGCGCTGGCGGGACTTCCTCATCTGGCAGGCGTGCGAGGTCGCGTACTTCCTCGGGATCTGGCTGTACCTCGCGTACACGACCAGTGGGGACGCCCACAAGGGTCTGCCGACCGACGGCTACCAAATGGCCATCGCAGTGCACCTGGTGGGGACGCTGTACCTGTGCGCCGTGGTCGTCCGCGACATCTTCATGCCGGAGCGCGACATGGTGCGCCGAGCCGGTGACGACGACCCGTCGGGCGGGGTGCTGGATGACGCGGAGGACGTCTTCGTACTCGGAGCGGCGGCCCATCCGCCACGGCACGCCGCACACTTCGACGGGCCACAGGTCGAGTGGGGCAGTCGGAGCGCGACCGCGGGAGACAGTTCGCCCTGAGCGAACACGGCATAGGAGAGCCACGCAAAAGGCCGTACACGGTGTCCGTGTACGGCCTTTCGGCGTGTCCGAGCGGGTCGAATCAGGGGTCAGCGCTCGACGATGCGGTCGAACTGCGTCGTGGTGTGCCGCAGATGGGCCACCAGTTCGTCGCCGACCTTCGGCTCTGTGGCGTCCGAGGGCACGAAGAGGATCGAGACCTGCATGTGCGGGGGCTCCGCGAACCAGCGCTGCTTGCCGGCCCACACGAACGGCGAAAGGTTCCGGTTGACCGTCGCGAGGCCGGCTCGGGCGACGCCCTTGGCGCGCGGCATGACGCCGTGCAGCGCCTTCGGGGCCTCCAGGCCCACCCCGTGCGACGTACCGCCTGCCACGACGACAAGCCAGCCGTCGGAGGCCGCCTTCTGCTGCCGGTAGCCGAAGCGGTCGCCCTTGGCGACGCGGGTGACGTCCAGGACCGCCCCGCGGTACTCGGTCGCCTCGTGGTCCCCCAGCCACAGACGCGTGCCGATGCGGGCGCGGAAGCGGGTCTGCGGGAACTGCTGCTGCAGCCGCGCGAGTTCCTCGGCCTTGAGGTGGCTGACGAACATCGTGTGCAGCGGCAGCCGCGCCGCGCGCAGACGGTCCATCCAGCCGATGACCTCCTCGACGGCGTCCGAGCCGTCGGTGCGGTCCAGCGGGAGGTGGATCGCGAAGCCTTCGAGGCGGACGTTCTCTATGGCGGAGTGCAGATGCGGCAGGTCCTGCTCGCTCACGCCGTGCCGCTTCATCGAGGACATGACCTCGATGACGACACGGGCCCCCACGAGGCCGTAGACCCCGTCGATGGACGACACGGAGCGGATGACGCGGTCGGGCAGCGGCACGGGCTCCTCGCCCCGCCTGAACGGCGTCAGGACCAGCAGGTCGCCGCCGAACCAGTCCTTGATCCGGGCGGCCTCGTACGTGGTGCCGACGGCGAGGACGTCGGAGCCCAGACGGGTGGCCTCGTCCGCGAGCCGCTCGTGGCCGAAGCCGTAGCCGTTGCCCTTGCAGACGGGGACCAGCCCCGGAAACTGCTCGGACACCTGCTTGTGGTGTGCCCGCCAGCGCGCGGAGTCGACGTAGAGCGTGAGCGCCATGGCCGGTCCCGGAACCTTTCTCGTGGCTGCGGTGTATCAGAGGTATGAAAGGAAATTGTGGCGGATTCGCCGGACCGACGGGGCGACGCCGGGCCGGTTCAGCGGCTCGGCATGCGGTTCGGGTCGGCTCAGCGGCGCGACATGTAGATGTCGAGGGCCTTGTGGAGCAGCTTGTTGAGCGGGAAGTCCCACTCGCCGAGGTACTCGGCGGCCTGCCCGCCCGTGCCCACCTTGAACTGGATCAGACCGAAGAGGTGATCGGTCTCGTCCAGCGAGTCGGAGATGCCACGCAGGTCATAGACGGTCGCCCCGAGGGCGTACGAGTCGCGCAGCATCCGCCACTGCATCGCGTTCGAGGGCCGGACCTCGCGGCCGATGTTGTCCGAGGCGCCGTAGGAGTACCAGACGTGGCCGCCGACGACCAGCATCGTCGCGGCCGACAGGTTCACGCCGTTGTGGCGTGCGAAGTACAACCGCATGCGGTTGGGGTCCTCGGTGTTGAGGGCCGTCCACATGCGCTGGAAGTACGACAGCGGGCGGGGCCGGAAGTGGTCGCGGACGGCCGTGATCTCGTACAGCCGCTGCCACTCCTCCAGGTCCTGGTAGCCACCCTGGACGACCTCGACGCCCGCCTTCTCGGCCTTCTTGATGTTGCGGCGCCACAGCTGGTTGAAGTTCTTGTGGACCTCTTCCAGGGAGCGGTTGGCCAGCGGCACCTGGAAGACGTAGCGGGGCTGTACGTCGCCGAAGCCGGCGCCGCCGTCCTCGCCCTGCTGCCAGCCCATGCGGCGGAGCTTGTCGGCGACCTCGAAGGCGCGCGGTTCGATGAAGTCCGCCTCGATGTCGCGCAGACGCTTGACGTCCGGGTTCTGGATGCCGCCCTTGATGGACGCCGCCTCCCAGCGCCGGATGATCACCGGCGGGCCCATCTTCACGGAGAAGGCGCCCTGCTGCTTGAGGTGCGCGAGCATCGGCTGCAGCCAGTCGTCGAGGTTCGGCGCGAACCAGTTGATGACCGGGCCCTCGGGCAGATAGGCGAGATAGCGCTTGATCTTGGGCAGCTGGCGGTACAGCACCAGTCCCGCGCCGACCATCTCGCCGGTCCTGTCGTCGAACCAGCCGAGGCTCTCGGAGCGCCACTCCGCCTTGACGTCTGCCCAGGCCGGGACCTGCATGTGGCTCGCCGCGGGCAGGCTCTGGATGTATGCCAGATGCTGCTCTCGGCTGATGGTCCTCAGGGTCAGACTCATTCGGGGCGCTCCTCGGGCTGGTGTGTCCCCATGGGTACAGGGGCTCCGGCTCTCGCGCCGAAGCCTACTGCGCCCTGGGAGCGCCTCGAATGGCTGTATGGAACCTGTGCCCCGGCGACGGATCGAGAACCGTCCCGGGGTCAGGGGAAAACGGGCGTTCGGGTCAGAAGAGGCCGCCGAAAAGGCCTCCGTGGGCCATGCCCAGGAAGAAGCCGACGGCCGAGGCGCCGAGCCCCAGAATCAGCCCGAAGCGCTCGCGGGTCGTCACAGAGATGAACTGCCCGTACGCACCGGTGAGGATTCCCACCAGGCCGGCCCATGAGCTGAGCAGATGGAGGTTGTGGAACATCGCCGTGACGAAGGCCGTGATTCCGAGCACCAGGGTCACCGCGAGCAAGGTGTCCTGGAGCGGATGGGCCTTGCCATCCGTGGCGAAGAGAGAGCCGGTGGTGTTGGGTCGCAATACCTGTGCCATAGGGCACCTCCTGCGGAAGGCGGCGCATCGTAGCGCCATACACACCCGATGTGTACAGATTGACGGTCAACCCGGTCGGATTTCAACCGGAAGCCGGTGTGCAGGTACTCTGTACCCTCTGCACCGGTGTCTGCCCAGGCTGCGGCCGGGTCACGACCCAGGTCACGGCCCTGATCACGACAGGATTCCCGCTCGGTCCACCGAACGGGGAGCCCGATTGTCAGTGGCGGCCGATACCGTTGCGAACGCATCACAACCCTCCTGCCACGGAACGACCGTGGCCGTTGAGTCCAAAGGAGGTGGGTTCCACATGCGTCACTACGAAGTGATGGTCATCCTCGACCCCGATCTCGAGGAGCGCGCTGTCTCCCCGCTGATCGAGAACTTCCTTTCCGTGGTCCGTGAGGCCAACGGAAAGGTCGAGAAGGTCGACACCTGGGGCCGTCGTCGTCTCGCGTACGAGATCAAGAAGAAGCCCGAGGGCATCTACTCGGTCATCGACCTGCAGGCCGAGCCTGCGGTCGTCAAGGAGCTCGACCGCCAGATGAACCTGAACGAGTCGGTCCTCCGGACCAAGGTCCTCCGTCCCGAGACCCACTGAGCTCCGCTCAGCTGATCTCGGGCATCGAGTAGCACAAGCAGCCAGCAGCAAACCCGCCGAGAGGTTCCCCCATGGCAGGCGAGACCGTCATCACGGTCGTCGGCAATCTTGTCGACGACCCCGAGCTGCGCTTCACCCCTTCCGGTGCGGCGGTCGCGAAGTTCCGTGTCGCGTCCACCCCCCGCACCTTCGACCGTCAGACCAATGAGTGGAAGGACGGCGAGAGCCTGTTCCTCACCTGCTCGGTCTGGCGTCAGGCGGCGGAGAACGTTGCCGAATCGCTCCAGCGAGGCATGCGCGTCATCGTGCAGGGCCGGCTGAAGCAGCGGTCCTACGAGGACCGTGAGGGCGTCAAGCGCACGGTCTACGAGCTGGACGTCGAGGAAGTCGGCGCCAGCCTGAAGAACGCCACGGCCAAGGTCACCAAGACCACGGGTCGAGGCGGCCAGGGCGGTTACAGCGGCGGTGGCGGCGGCCAGCAGGGCGGCGGCTGGGGCGGAGGCTCCGGCGGCGGTCAGCAGCAGGGTGGCGGCGCTCCCGCCGAAGACCCCTGGGCGACCAGCGCTCCTGCCGGTGGCAACCAGGGCGGCGGTGGCGGCGGCTGGGGCGGAAGCTCCGGCGGCTCCGGCGGCTCCGGCGGCGGCTACTCGGACGAACCCCCCTTCTAGGCCCCCGGGCCGAGGGTGGGTCGTACCCCCACTTCTTGATCACACAGGAGATACACCATGGCGAAGCCGCCTGTGCGCAAGCCGAAGAAGAAGGTCTGCGCTTTCTGCAAGGACAAGGTCACGTACGTGGACTACAAGGACACGAACATGCTGCGGAAGTTCATTTCCGACCGCGGCAAGATCCGTGCCCGCCGCGTGACCGGCAACTGCACGCAGCACCAGCGTGACGTCGCCACGGCTGTGAAGAACAGCCGTGAGATGGCGCTGCTGCCCTACACCTCCACCGCGCGATAAGGGAAGGGTGACCGAAACATGAAGATCATCCTCACCCACGAGGTCTCTGGCCTCGGTGCCGCGGGCGACGTCGTCGACGTCAAGGACGGTTACGCTCGCAACTACCTGATCCCGCGGAACTTTGCGATCCGCTGGACCAAGGGTGGCGAGAAGGACGTCGAGCAGATCCGTCGTGCTCGCAAGATCCACGAGATCGCGACCATCGAGCAGGCCAACGAGATCAAGGCCCGCCTCGAGGGCGTCAGGGTCCGTCTGGCCGTTCGCTCCGGCGACGCCGGTCGTCTCTTCGGTTCCGTCACTCCGGCCGACATCGCCTCGGCGATCAAGGCTTCCGGTGGCCCCGAGGTCGACAAGCGCCGCATCGAGCTGGGCGCGCCGATCAAGACCCTGGGCGCCCACGAGACGTCCGTGCGTCTGCACCCCGAGGTTGCCGCCAAGGTCAACATCGAGGTTGTCGCTGCCTGAGTGCAGCGCTCGGCATAGCTGAGAGAAGGGCCCCAACCCCCAGGTGGCGCCCCGCAGCGTTTAAAGAGAAAAATGGGGTACACCGGCAAAGGTCCGAGAGGGGCGGGGGTTAAACCTCCAAAGCACG
>NZ_JBHVWZ010000009.1:94165-300307 GCF_042881985.1 Streptomyces sp. NPDC058246
TCTTTTTTTATTCCCCCCTCGTTAAAACCGGGTGGTGGCCGCGCCCGCGGGCCCGCCCCCGCCATCCTTCCCCCCCGCCCCCCCCCCCGGGGGGGCCCCCCTTCTGCGTTTCACGTGAAACGGGGGTTCCACGTGAAACGGTCAGCGTGGGGCGGGCGTTTCACGTGAAACGGGGTCAGCGGGTGGCGCCCGTGACGATCCAGCGCCCGGAGCGAGAACGCACCCACAGGGTCAGCATCCGCGTCATCATCATCAGAGTCATCGCTCCCCAGAGCGCGGTGAGTCCGCCACCGAGCGTGGGGACGAGCAGCGCGAGCGGAGTGAAGACCGCCAAGGTGAGCAGCATGGCCCCCGCCAGGTACGGCCCGTCACCGGCGCCCATCAGGACTCCATCCAGTACGAAAACGATGCCGCAGATCGGCTGCGAAAGAGCCACCATGAGCAGAGCTGGCAACGCGGCGTCCTGCACGGTCGAATCGCTACTGAAGAGAGGCAGGAAGAGAGGACGAGCGGCGATGACCAGCAAGCCGAGCACGACCCCGGTGGCGAGCCCCCACTGCACCATGCGACGGCAGGCCTCACGGGCGCCGATTGTGTCGCCGGCGCCGAGATAGCGACCGATGATCGCCTGTCCGGCAATGGCGATGGCGTCGAGGGCGAAGGCCAGCAGACTCCACAGAGACAGGATGATCTGGTGCGCTGCCATCTCGGCATCCCCGAGCCGGGCGGCAACGGCCGTGGCGATCATGAGGATCGCCCGGAGAGACAGCGTGCGAACCAGCAGAGGCGCACCGGCCTGGGCGCAGGCCCGTATCCCGGCGGCGTCCGGCCGGAGCGAGGCACCGTGGTTCCGGGCTCCGCGGATGACGACGTACAGATAGACGACGGCCATGCCGTACTGGGCGATGACGGTGCCCCAGGCTGAGCCGGCGATGCCCAGGCCGGCGCCGTACACGAGGCCCACGTTGAGGACAGCGTTGGCGACGAAGCCCGCGATGGCGACGTAGAGCGGGGTCTTCGTGTCCTGCAGTCCGCGCAGGACACCGGTGGCGGCGAGCACGGCGAGCATGGCCGGGATGCCGAGCGCCGATATCCGCAGATAGGTGGTCGCGTACGGGGCGGCGGTGTCGGAGGCGCCGAAGAGGTCCATGAGGGCAGGTGCCATGGGGAGGACGACGGCTATGACGGCGGCGCCGATCAGCAGGGCGAGCCAGATGCCGTCCATGCCCTGGCGGATCGCAGCCCGTAGATCACCCGCGCCGACACGGCGGGCGACGGCGGCCGTGGTGGCGTAGGCGAGGAAGACGAAGACGCCGACGGCCGTCATGAGGAGGGCTGAGGCGACGCCGAGACCGGCCAGTTGTGCGGTGCCGAGATGGCCGACGATGGCGCTGTCAGCCATCACGAAGAGAGGCTCGGCGACGAGTGCGCCGAAGGCCGGAACAGCCAGCGCGACGATCTCTCGGTCGTGCCGACGTCGGGCGGCCTTGGGTGCCGCGGGAGCCTGTGTCATGGCCACCAATCTAATCTTCCACAGGTAAGAGATGCAATGGCAAAAGACCCCTTACCCTCGGCCTGGTGGAGCGCGTTGCCCGGCACCGTTTGAAGCGATCTTGGTCCGAGTGGGGAAGTTTTTCTTCTGCACAGCCGGTGGATGGGAAACGTGCAGGTCAGGGAGGGCTGTCCGAAGGGGCTGAGGGCTTGTTCACAGGGCTGTCCACCGGGTGGTGCACAGGTTTTGTGGGGTTCTCCACAGCATTAGGGCCGTCGTCCACATGGCCTGTGGATAACCAGATTGGCTGACGGTGCCCGCGGGCCTAACGTGGTGCGGCGCCCGCTCTCTCCTCCGTCCTCGGAAACCTGGCAAAACCGACGCGTCAGAACCGGAGTTGGGCGTCTCAGTTGTCAGTGCCGTGCCGTAGAAATGAGAGGCACGGTTAGGTCCGCTCAGCGGACGGGAGGAGGTGGCTCGGTGAGTATTTCCGAGCCCTTGGACGACCCCTGGGCCGACAGCGGTCCCAGTGATCGTCTGCCCTCTTCCCGCCAGCGCAGCGACGGTGGCCGTGGCCGGGACGAGCAGCACGACCGCGACCGGGACAGCGGCTCGTGGGAAGGCGGCGGTTCGGCCTTCGAGCGTGTGCCGCCCCAGGATCTGGACGCCGAGCAGTCCGTCCTCGGTGGCATGCTCCTGTCCAAGGACGCCATCGCCGATGTCGTCGAGGTCCTCAAGGGCCACGACTTCTACCGGCCGGCGCACGAGACCATCTACGGAGCGATCCTCGACCTGTACGCGAAGGGCGAGCCGGCCGACCCCATCACGGTCGCGGCCGAGCTCACCAAACGCGGCGAGATCACCAAGGTCGGCGGCGCACCCTATCTGCACACCCTGGTCCAGACGGTCCCGACCGCGGCGAACGCCGAGTACTACGCGGAGATCGTCCACGAGCGAGCGGTCCTGCGCCGCCTGGTCGAGGCGGGGACGCGCATCACACAAATGGGATACGCGGCCGACGGCGACGTCGATGAGATCGTCAACAGCGCCCAGGCCGAGATCTACGCGGTCACCGAGCAGCGCACCACCGAGGACTATCTCCCGCTGGGCGACATCATGGAGGGCGCGCTCGACGAGATCGAGGCGATCGGTTCGCGATCGGGGGAGATGACCGGCGTGCCGACCGGCTTCACCGACCTCGACTCGCTCACCAACGGTCTGCACCCGGGCCAGATGATCATCATCGCGGCGCGCCCCGCCATGGGTAAGTCGACGCTGGCCCTGGACTTCGCACGGGCCTGCTCGATCAAGCACAACATGCCCAGCGTGATCTTCTCGCTCGAAATGGGGCGCAACGAGATCGCGATGCGTCTGCTGTCGGCCGAGGCACGCGTCGCCCTGCACCACATGCGCTCCGGCACGATGACCGACGAGGACTGGACCCGGCTCGCGCGCCGCATGCCCGACGTCTCGGCCGCCCCGCTCTACATCGACGACTCCCCGAATCTGTCGATGATGGAGATCCGCGCCAAGTGCCGTCGCCTCAAGCAGCGCAGCGACCTGAAGCTCGTGGTGATCGACTATCTCCAGCTGATGCAGTCGGGCGGCAAGCGGTCCGAGAGCCGTCAGCAGGAAGTCTCCGACATGTCGCGAAACCTGAAGCTGCTGGCCAAGGAGCTGGAACTGCCGGTGATCGCACTGTCGCAGCTCAACCGTGGCCCCGAGCAGCGCACGGACAAGAAGCCCATGGTCTCCGACCTGCGTGAGTCCGGGTCGATCGAGCAGGACGCGGACATGGTCATCCTGCTGCACCGCGAGGACGCGTACGAGAAGGAGTCACCGCGCGCAGGCGAGGCGGACATCATCGTCGGCAAGCACCGTAACGGCCCGACGGCGACGATCACGGTGGCCTTCCAGGGCCACTACTCGCGATTCGTGGACATGGCGCAGACCTGATCCCACGCCTCGCGAGGTGCCACGGCCCCGAGAAATGGACTCGACGTTCGGTGACCGGGCGGGTGGACTGGGGGGCATGACGACACCTCAGGAAGATCTGCTTCCCCCCACGCGTCGGGCACTGCTGCACCGTATCGCCGTCGCGCAGAGCGAAGGACGGGCGCCGTCGCTGGTCGCGGCGGTGGTCCGGGGCGGGAAGACGGTGTGGAACGGGTCACGCACCTCGGTGGACGGCCACGGGCCCGACGAGAACGTGCAGTACCGAATCGGCTCCATCACCAAGACCTTCACCGCCGTACTCGTCTTGCGGCTGCGTGACGAGGGCGTGCTGGACCTCGGTGACCCGCTGGAGAAACATCTGCCCGGCACCGGCGCGGGAGAGGTCACCATCGCCGATCTGCTCGCGCACACCGGCGGTTTGGCTGCTGAGTCGCCCGCGCCCTGGTGGGAACGCACGCCCGGCTCGCTGCGCCCCGAACTTGCCGATGTGCTGGGCGAGCAGCCCTACCGGCATCCCGTAGGACGCCGGCACCACTACTCGAATCCCGGCTACACGCTGTTGGGCGCACTGGTCGAGGAGTTGCGGGCAGCCCCTTGGGAGGAGGTGCTGCGACGCGAAGTGCTCGAACCGCTGGGCCTGCACCGTACGAGCGGTCGACCGCAGGCGCCGCACGCCGGCGGCTGGGCGGTCCACCCCTGGGCTGACGTGATGATGCCCGAGCCCGTGCAGGATCTCGGTCGAATGGCTTCGGCCGGACAATTGTGGTCCACCACAGGTGACTTGGCGCGCTTCGCCGCCTTCCTGACACAGGGCGACGACAGGGTGCTGAGTGCGGAATCCGTGCGCGAGATGCGTGCGCCTGCCGCGCCGCCCGAGGCGGCGGATCTGACCGCCGGCTCCGGCTACGGCCTGGGTATGCAGGTCGTGCACCATGACGGCCGGATGCTTGTGGGGCACTCCGGGTCCCTGCCGGGATTCCTTGCCGGCCTGCTGATCGGTGTGGAGGACGACGTGGCGGCGGTCGTGCTGTCCAACTGCACGTCGGGGCCGCCCGTGCTGTCCGTCGCCGCCGATCTCGTACGGATCGTCGCGGAGGCCGAGCCGCGGATTCCCGAGCCCTGGCGTCCGGCCACCGAAGTCGACCAATGGGCCCTGGGATTGGTGGGGCAGTGGTACTGGGGGACTCAGGGCTTCGGATTGCGGTGGGCGGCCGACGGCGAGGTCGCGTTGGAGCCGCTGTCCGGCATCGGCCGACGCTCGCGCTTCCGGGCGAACGGTGACGGGAGCTGGACGGGGCTCGATGGTTACTACGCGGGGGAGCTGCTGCGGGCCGCACGGCGCCCGGACGGCTCTGTGAGCCATCTCGACCTCGGGTCGTTCGTCTTCACCCGTCAGCCGTATGACGAGGAGGCCCCCGTGCCGGGCGGAGTGGACCCCGACGGCTGGCGAGGGATCCAGTAGGAGGCCCCATGACGAGGGGCGGTCTGTTTCACGTGAAACAGACCGCCCCTCGCCCCATGCGGGGGCACTCCTCAGAGCGACAGCTTGAAGCCCACGTGCGAGGCCGTGAAGCCGAGCCGCTCGTAGAAGCGGTGGGCGTCAGTACGGGTGGCATCGGAGGTCAGCTGGACCAACTGGCAGCCCTGACGGCGGGCTTCGTCGATCGCCCACTCGATGAGCTGGGTACCGAGGCCGCTGCCACGCTCGTCCGCGTGGATGCGCACGCCTTCGATGATGGAGCGAGTCGCTCCCTTGCGGGAAAGTCCGGGAATCACCGTGAGCTGAAGGGTGCCGACCACGCGGGCCTCGCGCACGGCGACGACCACGTGCTGATTGGGATCGCCGCTCAGGCGCTCCAAGGCGGCCAGATACGGGCTCAGATCGTCCGGTGACTCACGTTGGGCGCCCAGTGGATCATCGGCGAGCATCGCGACGACGGCAGGTATGTCGTCCGGGACAGCGGCTCGTATTTCAAGATTTCCCATGTCGGCACCCTATGAGGGGACGCTCAGATGGTGCGCGGCGTCTATGCGGGCACGCTCGCCGACTCCACGACCCGGACCAGTGGGGCCAGCTCCGGGCTCTTGGCCGCTTCGTCGAGCGCTTCACGCAGGGCGGCGTCATTGGTCGGCCGCGCCTCTTCGAGGAGCTTGAGGCCCGCCTCGCTGACGTTCGTGTAGATGCCCCGGCGGTCGGTCGGACACAGGTAGCGGGAGAGCAGCCCGCGGTCCTCGAGCCGGGTGACGAGCCGTGTGGTGGCGCTCTGGCTGAGCACGACCGCGTCCGCGACCTGCTTCATCTGCAGATGACCGCCGTCGCCGTCGTGCTGCCGGCTGAGTACGTCGAGCAGGGAGTACTCCCGGACGCTCAGGTCGTGCCGGGACTGCAGGGCGCGCTCGATATGGGCCTCGATCCTCCCGTGCAGCAGGGAGAGAGCACACCAGCCCTGAGCGAGGGCGGTGAGCGCGGGGTCCGTGGCTGTCATGGCGTTTTCCTCCGTCCCGGAGCGGCTGGATCCCAGGATAGGGCACGAGCGCAATAGAGTGCGGTTGCATATAGCCCGCGTCTGCAACTATTGTGGACGCACGCAAAGCGCTCCTGCAATCTTCTGGAAGGTGTACCCCACCATGCCTCTCGCGCTTCTGGCCCTCGCGATCGGGGCCTTCGGAATCGGAACCACCGAATTCGTGATCATGGGCGTGCTGCCCGAGGTCGCGGGCGACTTCGGTGTCTCCATCCCCACCGCCGGACTGCTGGTGACCGGCTATGCCCTCGGCGTGGTGATCGGCGCGCCGATCATGACCGCGCTCGGCACGAAGGTGCCCCGCAAGCGGATGCTGATGCTGTTGATGGGGCTGTTCGTCGTCGGCAATCTGCTCTCCGCCGTTGCCCCGGCCTTCGGGCTGATGCTGGCGGGCCGGGTGGTCGCCTCTCTCGCCCACGGCGCATTCTTCGGGATCGGTTCGGTGGTTGCGGCCGAACTGGTCGCGCCCGAGAAGAAGGCCGGTGCCATCGCCATGATGTTCAGCGGGCTCACCATCGCCAATGTCGTGGGCGTCCCGCTGGGCACGCTGATCGGGCAGTCCGCGGGCTGGCGTGTCACCTTCGCGGGCGTCGCCGCGCTCGGCCTGGTCGGTCTGCTCGGCATCGCCAAGCTGGTACCCGAGCTGCCGAAGCCGCAAGGTGTGCACCTGCGTCACGAGCTGGCCGCCTTCAAGAACGTCCAGGTGCTCCTGGCCATGGCCATGACGGTTCTCGGCTTCGGCGGCGTCTTCGCGGCCATCACCTACATCGCGCCGATGATGACGCATGTCGCGGGCTTCGCCGACGGCTCCGTCACCTGGCTGCTGGTCCTCTTCGGCCTCGGCATGGTGGGCGGGAACCTCATCGGCGGCAAGTTCGCCGACAGGGCGCTGATGCCGATGCTGTACGTGTCCCTGGGCGGCCTCGCCGTCGTGCTCGCCCTGTTCACCGTCACCGCGCACCACAAGATCCTCGCGGCCGTCACGATCGCCCTGATCGGCGCTCTGGGCTTCGCGACCGTGCCCCCGCTCCAGAAGCGCGTCCTCGACCAGGCGCACGGCGCTCCGACTCTGGCATCGGCCGTGAACATCGGTGCCTTCAACCTCGGCAACGCCCTCTCGGCCTGGCTCGGCGGCCTCGTCATCGCTGCGGGCCTGGGGTACACCGCCCCGAACTGGGTCGGCGCCGTCCTCGCCGGCAGCGCGCTCGCCCTGGCTGCCCTCTCGGCTGCTCTGGAGCGCCGCGCGGACGCCCCGAGCGCCGTCGTCTCCGGCGCCGCACCCGCCGAACAGCGGGCCGCCGTCCACCACTGACCGGGTCGGGCCAGGTGCGGGGCCAGGGCCGTCCTCGCACCGTCGCGACTCACCACCACCTGCAACTCGACTCAACCGCCCTCACAAGGAGACATCCCCCCATGAGCACCACCACCGCCGTCGCCCCGCTGACCACCGAGGACGCCGAGGTCCTCGTCGCAGCGGCCCGCCGTGCCGCCGAAGCCGCCGGAGTCAGGATCAGTGTCACCGTCCTCGACGCGGGCGGTCACCCGCTCGCCTTCCGGCGCGATGACCAGGCCGTGCTGATCTCGGGCGAGACCAGCACCCGCAAGGCCTACACGGCGCTCCAGCTGGACTCCGCCACCGCCGACCTCGTCGACGCGGTCCAGCCCGGCGGCCTGTTCCACACCCTGCCCACCGCGCTCGACCGGCCCCTGCTGTTCATCGCGGGCGGCGTGCCCGTCCACCGCGACGGACGCTTGATCGGAGCGATCGGGGTCGGCGGCGGAGCGCCGGACCAGGACCACGGCTTCGCTGTCGCCGCAGTGGAGTCGCTCGCGTGAGTGCGCCTCCGCGTTGGAGCGCCGGCCCCACCACGGGCCGGCGCTTCTCTGCGGGCATCCTGCGGGCGTCCAGAGGCCTCCGCCGGCGTCTCAGCCCGCCGCCACCGTCAGTGGAGCGAACCGTCGGGTCCAGTCGCCGGGCAGCTCCGAGATCCCGTACGTCATGACCGCGTTGAAGGCGATGGAGGTCAGGCCGCGCTCCTTCACCCAGGACAGCAGCTCTTCGTGCCGTACGTCGATGTCGGTGCGCAGCAGGCGGTCGGTATGGGCGGCCAGCGAGGCGATGAGTGCCTTCGCGGTCTCCGTGTCGCGAGCGATCAGCGGGCCCACGACATGGTTGTCCATGTTGGGCCAGGCGGACGCGTATCCGATGATCCGGTCGTTCTCCTCGGCGACGCGCAGCTGGTCGCAGAAGGCGGGCAGTCTGGTGATCACGTGGGTACGGTCGGCGCCGAAGATCTCCTCGTCGAGCCGGACGATCGCGGTGAGGTCCTCGGCCGTGGCCGGGCGGGTGAAGACCTCGGACTCCGGCCCGCCAGGGATAAATCGTCCCCTGACCATCTCTGCCCGTCCGGTGACCTTGAAGCCCAGCTCCTCATAGAGCGGGCGGCCGGAGGGAGTCGCGTGCAGGGTCAGCGGGGTGGTGCTCATCTCCGCGACCACATGCCGCATCAGGCGGCGCCCGACGCCCTGGCGGGCGTGCCGTTCGGCGACGAGCACCATGCCGATCGCGCCCAGATCGGGGCGTTCCCGCGGTCCGTATTCGGTCACGACGCAGGCGGTGACGAGACCGCCGGCGGGGTCATCGATGCCGTAACCGGTTCCCGCCGCGAGGAGAAGACCCCACTTGTGTTCCTCACGGGGCCAACCCCGATTCTCGGACAAGTCGGCGCAGGCGGTGAGATCGCGAGGCGTGAGACGACGGATGGGCAGATCGGCGAGGGAAGGTGTCGACACGCACGTCAGGCTGTCTGACACGTACCCCCGACGTCCACTGGTTTGCGTGCACACGTACGCGCTTTTGGTCAGGTCGTGCACAACCGCACAGTCCGCGGACAGATGTTTCACGTGAAACGCCGTGTATCAACAGCGTGGCGGCTCAAGGGCTCGGCAGCTCGGTGCGTCCGGGGTGGGCCGCAGCTGGGCTCAGCAGCTGGACTCACCGACAGAGGGGTAGCCCGCACCGCTAGCCTCGGCGGACATGGCACGACTTCATCTCTTCGATCTCGATGGGACGTTGCTGCACGGGAGCAGCGCACCAGTGGAGATTTCACGGCAACTCGGGCTCGAGGCCGAGACGGTGGCGCTCGATCAGGCGATCTCAGCGGGGCTCATAGGTCCTCCGGAGTACGCGACGCGGGTGCACGCCCTGTGGTCGGAGCTCACCGAGGCGCATGTGACGTCGGCTTTCAAGGGAGCGCCTTGGATGTCCGGCATCGAGCACGTCTGGGCGGAGATCCGGGCGAACGGAGACTACTGCGCCGTCATCTCGCTCTCACCCTCCTTCTTCGTGGAGCGCTTGACGGGGTGGGGAGCGCACGCGGCACACGGCTCGCTCTTTCCCACCGTGCCGTTCACCGAGGCTGTGGATCCGGCGGGCATTCTCAGCAGCGCGGCAAAGGTGCAGATCGCGGACCGGCTCTGTGAAGAGTTCGGGGTGGGTCGTGCCGACTGTGTCGCCTATGGCGACTCACTGTCGGACAGGGATCTGTTCGGAGCCGTGCCGGTATCCGTGGCGGTCAACGCGGACCGCCATCTGGAAGGCCTCGCCACCCACTCCTACGTGGGGCTGGATCTGTGGGGGGCCTATGAATTGGCCCGACGCCCCCAGTAATTGAGGCAAATGACGGATCGGCCCCCGCCAATTCGTGGCGACGCGAGGGGGGACTTGTGTATGCGGCGGCTGCCGGTATGGTCGAGTCCGGTTCGCGTCCACCGAGATGTACGCACGTCCGCGGGGGCACGAACGCAGGCCAATGCAGCCTAACGGGACGGAGAGATCGAAGACCCGCATTTGCCGGTATGCGGCCGGGCGTTGACTCAGGGTGGGATGCTGCGGGGACAGACTGCGGCCAATGTCACATTCTCCCCTTACTTGTCCGTACGGAGCGAGAATCCGGGTTCAATGTGGCCGCATTGGCTGGCGAGGACTGAACCGGGAAAGAGAGCACGCCGTCTGCGGGGGAAATCAGGCATCTTCCGACCGCGGAAGTGCACAGACCGACCGAAAGATGTTCGAGGCGAGGCACACCATGGACGCTCCGACCACCACGTCGGCCGACAACGGCACTTCCGGCGGCAACGGCGGTGGCGGCTGGTTCACGCCGCGCAAGGAGCCGGTGCCTTCGGACGGGGACCAGGGGGCAGCGGACGGCCGTCGGCTGGCAGCGATGCGTCCGGTCGGCCGACTCGCCACAGGTCAGGAAACGTCGAATCAGGGAACGCCGGGTCAGGGAACGCCTGATCAGGAAATGCCTGGTCAGGAGACGCCCGGTCAGGGTCCGCCTGAGCAGGAAACGTCGGCGCAGGAACGAATATCCCCGGCTGTGAAAGCGCCCCCTGCGGCGCACGCGGCGCCCGATCCGCACGTGCCGGCGACGAGGTCCCACGAGCCGGCACCGCACGAGCCGGCACCGCACGAGACACAACCGCACGAGACACGGCCGCACGAGGCGGCACCGGCTCAGACCCGACCCAGCGAGGCGGCACCGGCTCAGACTCGGGCCGCCGATGCAGCACCAGTTCAGGCGCGCTGGAACCCGGTCCCACCGCCCGAGCCGCGGCGCCCCGAGCCCGCGCTCGGGGCCAACGGAACCCACGGAACCCACGGCACTCACGGCACCAGGGGCACCTACGAAGCCGTACGACCCCAGTCGAGTCCCGCTCAGCCCCAGCAGAGCTCTGCGCAGCCTGATCCCGGCCCTCAGCCGCGTGTGCCTGCCCAAAGGCCCGCTCCTGAGCCGTCCCCCGCCCCCGAGGCATCCCCGGCTTCTGGGGCGTCTCCCGATGCCGTGCTGATCCGCAGGACCATGGCCGAGGTCGGCCCCGTCGCCGATAAGGTGACCTCCTACTTCTACGCGCTGCTCTTCGTGCGTCACCCGGAACTGCGCTCGCTGTTTCCCGTCGCGATGGACACCCAGCGGGACCGGCTGCTCAAGGCGCTGCTCACGGCCGCCGAGCACATCGACAACACCGAGGTCCTCGTCGCGTATCTGCAGAACCTCGGCCGTGGACACCGCAAGTACGGCACGCGGCCCGAGCACTACCCGGCGGTCGGCGAGTGCCTCATCGGCTCGCTCAGCCGGTTCGCCTCGGCGATCTGGGACACCGAGACGGAAGCGGCCTGGGTGCGTGCGTACACGACGATCTCCCAGGTCATGATCGACGCGGCGGCCGCCGACGAACTGCGTGCCCCGGCCTGGTGGTACGCCGAGGTGGTCGCACACGATCTCAGAACCCCGGACGTCGCCGTCATCACCGTCCGTCCCGACCAGCCGTACCCCTTCCTCGCCGGGCAGTACACGAGCCTGGAGACGCCGTGGTGGCCGCGGATCTGGCGGCACTACTCGTTCGCCTCGGCGCCGCGCTCCGACGGGCTGCTGTCGTTCCATGTGAAGGCGGTTCCGGCGGGCTGGGTTTCCAACGCGCTGGTGCACCGGGCCCGGCCCGGCGACATCGTCCGGCTCGGGCCGCCGGCCGGCTCGATGACCGTCGACCACACCACCGACAGCGGACTGCTCTGTCTGGGCGGCGGCACCGGCATAGCGCCCATCAAGGCCCTGGTCGAGGATGTCGCCGAGCACGGAGAGCGCCGCCCGGTCGAGGTCTTCTACGGCGCCCGCACAGGTCACGATCTGTACGACATCGACACGATGCTGCGGCTCCAGCAGAGTCACCCATGGCTCGCGGTACGGCCGATCGTCGACCAGCAGGCCCACCTTCAGCTGCCCGACGTCATACGCGAGTACGGGCCGTGGAACGAGTACGACGCCTATCTCTCGGGGCCGCCCGGAATGATCCGCAGCGGTGTGGACGCGCTCAGGGACATCGGCATGCCCTCGGATCGCATACGCCACGACTCGGTGGAGGAGCTCGTCGCGGCCGGGGACTGACGGCCGGCGCGCCCCGATCCTGAACGTCAGCCCAGGTCAGGTGCGTGCATAGCCCGTACACCCTCGATGTTCCCGTCGAGGTAGTGCCGCAGGGACAGGGGTACGAGGTGGACGGAGGCGATCCCGACCCGGGTGAACGGCACGCGTACGATCTCGTACTCGCCGCACGGCTCGTCCACCTCGGGGCCGTGCCGCAGGGCCGGATCCATGGACTCGAGGCGGCACACGAAGAAGTGCTGCACCTTTACGCCGGTCGCGCCTCCGTCGTCGCCGATGTGCTCGACAGTGTCGACGAAGCAGGGCACCACATCGGTGACCTTGGCGCCGAGTTCCTCGTGCACCTCACGGTGAAGCGCGTCGACGACGGTCGTGTCCTCCGGTTCGACCCCGCCACCGGGTGTGAGCCAGTAGGGATCGACACCGGGCTTGGTGCGCTTGATCAGAATCAGGTCGTCGCCATCGAGCAGGATGGCCCGGGCGGTGCGCTTGACCACGGGTCGGACGGTCATGGGAGAAATGTGGCCCGGCTGGTTCCACGTGAAACATCGCAAAGCCGCTGGAGCTTCAGAAAGGGCCTGGGAGCGCCGCTTCGTCCTCGGGTCGATGTCGTCCCGGCGCGGCTACTGTCGCCGCTCCCCCTCTCCCGCTCCTCAGCTCCAGTCGACCGCCGCCCTCAGCAGCCACTCATGCGCCCGCGCGATATGCGGCATGGCCAGCGTTCCGGTGCGGACCACCAGAAAATACGTACGCAACGGCGGCACCGCCGGGTCGAGGAGTGCCACGACGTCGCCCCGCTCCAGCGCGGGGGCGCAGAGATAGCGGGGCAGCACAGCGATGCCCGCGCCCGCGGCGGCGCAGCCGAGGACCGCGCGCAGATCGGGAACAACGATGGTGCCCGAGGCGGCAGGGCGGCAGTCGAAGACGGAGGCCCAGTAGCGGGCGACGAGCGGCAGCGACTCGTGCACCTCGACGACCGGGAAGTTCTCCAGCGCGTGGGCGCCCTTACGGCGCAGCTTGCCCGCACCGACACGGGCGGCCCAGCGCGGTGCGGCGACCAGGACGTGCTCCTCGTCGCAGAGTGGAGTCGCGGTGAGCAGCGCACCGCGTGGCCGGGCCGTCGTAATGGCCAGATCATGATGTCCGGCGGCCAACCCCTCCAGCGTCTCCTCCGCATTGCCGAAGGAGGCACGCAGTGCGAAGCCCTGGCCGTCGTCTCCGGTCAGCTCCGTGAGTGCGGGCAGCGCCCGTTCCGCGGTGAACTCCGGTGGCCCGGCGAGATGCAGCGTGCGTAACGAGGAGTCCTCGTCGAGGCCGGTCTCGGCGATCTCCACGAGGGCGTCGAGATGGGGCGCGGCCTTGTGGGCGAGCTCGTCGCCGATGGTCGTCGGAGTCACCCCGCGCGCCTGGCGCAGAAACAGGGGGCGCCCCAGCTGTCGCTCCAGCGTGCGGATCTGCGAGGTGACGGCCGGCTGCGAGAGTCCGAGCAGCGCGGCGGCGCGAGTGAAGGAACCGGCCCGGTGCACTGTCACAAAAGTGCGCAGCAAGGCCAAATCCATGGTGCCCCTCCCCTCCCAGCACCCCCGCGCGAGCCTCAACTATAAATAAGTCGATAGGTCTCTGTCGCTACTGTGATTGGACACTGACACAGAGTCAACTAGCCTTGTTCGCGCGGTTCTTCGCGCGCAGAACCGGGACGGTCCGAGCCACGAGGGGGGAGGCTCGGACCGTCCGTTGTACGTAGCGGGGCGCCAAACCCGCGGCACCGAGGTGGGCGCCAGCGTACTCACCGGTCGCTCAGGAAGGGCTCAGTTCGTTCATTCCGCGGATGCGTCGAGGGCCCGCAGAACATCGGCCACCAGGTCCTCGGGATCCTCGGCGCCGGCCGAGAAGCGGATGAAGCCCTCGGGCACCGCGTCACCGCCCCAGCGTCCACGCCGCTCGGCCGTGGACCGCACGCCGCCGAAGCTCGTCGCGTCGTCCACCAGCCGCAGCGCGTCGAGAAAACGGTCGGCACGCGCGCGCGTGGGCAGCGTGAAGGAGACCACGCACCCGAAGCGCCGCATCTGCTGCGAAGCGATCTTGTACGAGGGGTCGTCGGCCAGGCCTGGATAGCGCAGCCCGGTCACCTCGGGCCGTTCCCGCAGTGCCTCGGCGATCGCCAGGGCGTTGGCGGTCTGCCGGTCGGCGCGCAGCTGGAGCGTGGCGAGCGAGCGGTGCGCCAGCCATGCCTCCATGGGGCCGGGAATCGCGCCGACGATCTTCCGCCAGCGTCGTACGGGAGCCATCAGCGCGGCGTCGCCCGCGGTGACGTACCCCAGGAGGATGTCGCCGTGCCCGGTGAGCATCTTGGTGCCGCTGGCCACGGAGAAGTCCGCGCCGAGCTCCAGTGGGCGCTGGCCGAGTGGGGTCGCCAGGGTGTTGTCGACGGCGACGAGGGTGCCCTGCGCCTGGGCCGCCGCGACGAGCCGCCGTACGTCGCACACGTCGAGGCCGGGGTTCGACGGCGTCTCGATCCACAGCAGCTTCGCGCCCTCGAGCACCTCCAGCTGGGCGTCGCCGCCGGTCGGGGCGGTGCGCACCTCGATGCCGTACGCGGTCAGTTGCTCGCGCACCAGCGGCAGTACCTGGTAGCCGTCGTTGGGCAGGACCACGATGTCGCCGGCGCGCAGCTGGGAGAAGAGCACCGCCGAGATGGCGGCCATGCCCGAGGGGAAGGCGAGCGTCTCGATGCCGTCCTGCCCGGGGGCCTCCAGCTCGCCGATGGCGCGCTCCAGGAGCGTCCAGGTCGGATTCTCGTCACGGCCGTAGGTGTACGGGCCCGTGGGCTCGCCCGGCAGATGGAAGTGCGCGGCGAAGACCGGGCCCGGGAGCGTCGGCTCGTACTTGACGGGTGCGGGCAGCCCTGCGCGCACCGCGCGCGTGCCGTCGCCGCTCCCCGTGACGAAATCCCCTGACGTCATGCCGCCCGTCCCTCCACTTGGTCTCGTACCGCGGCGAGCAGTCCGGGGCTCGCCGCTTCCACCATCTCAAGACACTCCTCGAAGCCGTCCATATGTCCGTAATACGGATCGGGGACGTCCAGATCGTCGCCCGCGTCGGGGTCGTAGGACCGGAGCAGCCGGACCTTGTCGGCGTCCTCGGGAGTGGGTGCCAGGCGGCGCAGGGCCTTGAGGTGGCCGGAATCGAGGGCGATGACGAGGTCGAGGCGGGAAAACCACGAGGCCTCGAACTGCCGGGCAGCGTGATTGATCTCATAGCCGCCCGCCTCGAGTACGGCGACGGCGCGCGAGTCGGCGCCGTCGCCCTCGTGCCAGCCGCCCGTGCCCGCGCTGTCGACTTCGACCTCGGGGTCGAGCCCGGCCTCTTCTATGTGGGCGCGGAAGACGGATTCGGCGATGGGGGAGCGGCAGATGTTCCCGGTGCAGACGAAACAGACGCGATAAGGCATCGGAGACTCAGTCCTTGCCCTCGGGCAGCACGACGTTGAGCGCCCAGGAGACGATGGAGATGATCAGGCCGCCGACGACGGCGGTCCAGAAGCCCTCCACGTGGAAACTCAGGTTGAGCTTGTCGGCCACCCACGAGGTGAGCAGCAGCATCAGGGCGTTGACCACGAGGGTGATCAGGCCGAGCGTGAGGATGAACAGCGGAAACGTCAGCACCTTTACGACCGGCTTGACCAGGAAGTTCACCAGGCCGAAGACCAGTGCGACGACCAGCAGCGTGCCGACCTTCTTGCCGGTGCTGTTGCCCGTCAGGGTGATCTTGTCGAGCAACCAGACGGCGACGGCCAGGGCCCCCGCGTTGGCGAGCGTCTTGACTACGAAATTCTTCATGTGTCTGATCGTGGCAGAAGAGATCGACTGGCGGACCAGGCTGTGCACACAGCCTGCGGCGGACGAGAGCGGACGAGGGCGATGAAGGCATTCCGGCTGGACGAACTGGAGGCGGAACGCGCCGCCAACGACGGTGCCTACCTGCAGTTCCTGCGCGAGCGGAACATGTCCGTCGGCCTGTACGCGCTCGACGCGGGAGAACTCGACTCGCAGAAGCCGCACCAGCAGGACGAGGTGTACTTCGTGGTGAGCGGCCGCGCCTCGATCACGGTCGGCCTGGAGACCACTCAGGTGGCGCGCGGCAGCGTGGTCTACGTGCCCGCCGGAGTCGCCCACAAGTTCCACCACATCACCGAGGACCTCAGGGTTCTGGTGATGTTCTCTCCGCCGGAGAGCTGACCTCCGCCTCAGGGTTCCCTAGGGGGACGGTCAGGGGAGGACAAGGGGTGCGAGGCCCCCGCTCGGCCCCCTCCCGGCCCTAGCATCGAATGCAGGACATCAATGCGGGACATCCAAGAATCCGGAATCGGCTGAGAACCCGGAATCATCGCCCTGGACTTGGGGCGACGGGCGGAGAGGTAAGGACTAGGGCGATGCGAGAGATCTTCAGCGGTATGCCGTGGTGGGTGAAGTGGGTCGCGGTGCCGATCATCGCCCTGGTCGTGTTCGGCACGGTGATAGTCAGCGTGCTCAGCGTGGTCATCGGCCTGCTCTTCAAGGCGCTGGTCTTCGTCGCGCTGGTCGGCGGTCTGATCTACATCGTGCGGAAGTTCATGGCGAGTTCCTCGTCGCGCAGCGACTGGTGAGGCGCGAGAGGGTGAGCGGTCGGTAACGGGCAGGGCGGTAAAGGGAACCCGAGGTTCCCTCGGGCGAGGGAAGTTTCCGGCGAGGCCGTCTGCGAGCGGTGACGGGCGGTTAAAGTCCGGAATTCGACGCGGGGTCGATCCCCCGCGGGCAGCGCACAGCTCCCTCCCGTGTTCCCCGCACGGGCGGTCCCCCTCGCGCTTCGGGAGTGCCCCTTGGCCACGGTTGACACCGCACCCGCAGATCCACACACTCCGCCCGTCCAGCGATCGGGCGCGCCCGCGGGGTCATGTGGGCCGCCCACCCAGCCGCGCGCCACGCCCGGGGAGACCCGCACTCCGCGTCCTTCACGGGCGACGACAGAGGCTGTGCGCACTCCGCCGGTGGCGGCCGCGCCCCTGGAGCCGCACCCCACGACCCTGATCGGCTCCGTGCAGCGGGCGATGCGCCTCCTGGAGGCCGTCGCTTCGCGCGAGCACGGCGCACCGGCCAAGCAGCTGGCCCGCGAGGCCGGACTGGCCCTTCCGACGGCGTACCACCTGCTGCGCACCCTGGTTCACGAGGGTTATCTGCGCCGTGACAAAGGGCTGTTCTTCCTCGGTGAGGCCGCCGAGCGGCTGAGCAGCAGCGGAGCACAGCAGAAACGTCGCAGCACGGTGAGCGACGCGCTCGCGCACTGGAGCGATTCGATCGGCGTACCCGTGTACTACGCGATCTACCGCGACGGCGAGATCGAAGTCATGTGCGTCGCCGACACCCCGGGGAATCCCGCGGTCGAGGAGTGGGCCGACTTCCGGGAGACCGGGCACGCCCACGCGATCGGCCAGTGCCTCCTGTCCCAGTTGGACGAGAAGGCCCGCCGGGACCACCTCGACCGCTACCCGGTGCAGTCGATCACTCCGTACACGGTGCGTGACAACGACAGTCTGCTGCGCCGCCTGGACCGGACGGGACGGATGGAGCCCGTGGTCGAGCGCCAGGAGTACGCGCTGGGCACCGTCTGTGCCGCGATCCCCATCACGGCGGGCACTACGGCCCGGACAATCGCCATTTCCCTGCCCTCCCATCAGGCCGACCGGCTGCTGCCCGCCGCACGGCAGTTGCAGAGCGAAATCGGCAGGCTGCTGGGGACACTCGCCATCTCTATCAGTATCTGAAAACTCACTCCTTGTGATCTGTTGTGTACGTTGAGCAAGATTCCAGCAGTGTCAGGGGGCCGATTCCTGGCCAGTCGACGGCAAACGACGGGGTAGGCGATGCGCGAGTCGGTACAGGCAGAGGTCATGATGAGCTTCCTCGTGTCGAAGGAGCTGTCCTTCCGCATTCCGGTGGAGCTGCGCTACGAGACCTGTGATCCGTACGCCGTGCGGCTGACCTTCCATTTGCCCGGCGACGCGCCGGTGACCTGGGCATTCGGGCGGGAGTTGCTGATCGACGGGGTGGGCCGGCCGTGCGGTGACGGCGATGTGCACATCGCGCCCGCCGATCCGGAGTCCTTCGGCGACGTGCTGATCCGGCTTCAGGTGGGCGGCGACCACGCGCTGTTCCGGTCCGGGGCGGCGCCGCTGGTGGCGTTCCTCGACCGTACGGACAAGCTGGTGCCGCTGGGGCAGGAGCGCTCCCTCGCCGACTTCGACGCGCACCTCGACGAGGCGCTGGACCGCATCCTCGCGGAGGAACAGAGCGCGGGCTGACGCACCGCTGGATCCCCCAAGTGGAGTAACGCTTCCTCACAAGGGGTACGGGCAGCGGATGGTTTCAGCGCTTGCGGCGGCGGCCCTTCCCGCCGCGCGCCGGCGCCCTGCCCCCTGTGAGCTCCGCAGAGGGCGCGGTCGCCGGGCGGTCCGCGGAGACCACCAGGGCGGCCAGCGCGGTGGTCACCGGCACCGAGGCGACCAGACCGATCGAGCCGACCAGGGTGCGTACGATCTCCTCGGCGACCAGCTCGCTGTTGGCGACCGTGCCCACGCTGCTCTGCGCGATCGAGAAGAGCAGCAGGAGCGGCAGCGCGGCACCCGCGTACGCCAGCACAAGGGTGTTGACGACCGACGCGATGTGATCGCGGCCGATGCGGATGCCCGCGCGGTACAAGCCGCGCCAGCCCATGGTGGGATTCGCCTCGTGCAGCTCCCAGACCGCGGACGTCTGGGTCACCGTCACATCGTCGAGCACACCGAGCGAACCGATGATGATGCCCGCGAGCAGCAGACCGCTCATGTCGATGGACGGATACAGGCCGTGGATCAGGCCGGTGTTGTCGTCGGTGTTGCCGGTCAGCGACGCCCAGTCGATGAACAGGGAACCGAGCACGCCGATCAGGATGAGCGAGAGCAGCGTGCCGATCACCGCCACCGACGTGCGGGCCGAGAGGCCGTGGCACATGTAGAGCGCGATCAGCATGATGGCGCTGGACCCGACAATCGCCACGATCAGCGGATTCGAGCCCTGCAGGACCGCGGGCAGGATGAAGAAGCTCAGGATAAGGAAGCTGATGGCCAGCGCGATCAGCGCCATGACGCCGCGCATCCGGCCCACGACCACGACCGCCAGGGCGAAGATTGCGGCGAGAAGTGCCAGGGGGACCTTGCGGTTCACGTCGGTGACCGAGTACTGCAAGTCCTTGGGCGCGGAGGGTTCGTACGCGACCACGACCTTCTCACCTTGGTGCAACTGCCGAGACTGGTCGGGCTGGACGATCTCGGTGAACGTACGGCCCTTGTCCTTACCGGTGTCGATCCGGACCGTCGCCTTCTTGCAGTCGCCCGTCGCCTGCTGCTGAGCGGAGGAGCCCTCGGCGGTGGAGGTGTCGCCCGTCGGGGTCTCCCCCGAGGCGTTCACGGACTTGCAGTCCACCGTGTCGACCTTGGTGACCGTCGCCTGCTGTGTCTGCCGGTCGAACCCGACACCGGTGCGCTCGTGTGAGGGGGCACCGCCGGGCCAGAGCACCACGAGACCCACGACGACCGCCGCGGTGAAGGGGATCAGCACCGCCGCGATCACCTTGCGCAGGTGCTTGGAAACGGGCGCGGCGGGCCCATGGCTGTGACTGTGCGAGTGGCCGTGCCCGCCACCCGGTCCATGCCCGTGTCCGTCGCCGGAGCCCTGTCCATGGCTGTCACCCGAGCCGGGCCCGCGCGGCGGCTCGGACGGCGGAAACGGGGGCTGCTGCGTTGTGGTCACCGACCGATCATCGCAAGAACGAGGGGGGCCCTCTGTTCACCGCGCCAGATATGACGCTAGCGTGGAGGCACCTTTGCACACGCGGGAGCTCGGAGCACCGGGCTGAGAGGGCGCTGACCTTCGTCTAAGCGATGTTTCACATGAAACATCGGCGGGCGGAAGCCGCTGCGTCGACCGCCGAACCTGTTACCGGGTAATGCCGGCGTAGGGAGTAGGTCTCATGACCAACAAGGACGTACGCACGCCTGCCTCCAGCCAGACGGACGGGGCGCTCGCTCCGGACGACAACGGTGGGGCGGCAGCCTCGACCGTGAACGGCGAGGCCGGGAAGTCCATCGGCTGGCACAAGGCGTATGTCGGGGGTTCGCGCCCCGATCTACGGGTGCCGGTCCGTCAGGTGCACCTCACCAACGGGCAGTCCGTCACGCTGTACGACACCTCCGGCCCGTACACCGATCCGACCGTCGACACCGACGTACGCAGGGGTCTGGCGCCGCTGCGCGAGAACTGGATCATCGCCCGCGGCGACACGGAGGAGTACGCGGGCCGCCCGGTCCGCCCCGAGGACGACGGGGTCAAGCACACCTCACCACGCGGGGGCCTCAGGAACCTCGACGCGGTCTTCCCGGGGCGGCCGCGCCAGCCGCGCCGAGGCCGGGCCGGAGAGGCGGTCACACAGCTCGCGTACGCCCGGCGCGGTGAGATCACGCCCGAGATGGAGTTCGTGGCGGTCCGCGAGAACGTCGATCCCGAAGTCGTACGCGAGGAGATCGCCGCCGGTCGCGCGGTACTGCCCGCGAACGTCAACCACCCGGAGATCGAGCCGATGATCATCGGCAAGCGATTCCTGGTGAAGGTCAACGCCAATATCGGCAACTCCGCGGTCACCTCCTCCATCGAGGAGGAGGTCGAGAAGATGACCTGGGCGACCCGCTGGGGCGCCGACACGGTCATGGACCTGTCCACCGGCCGCAACATCCACACCACCCGCGAGTGGGTGCTGCGCAACTCCCCCGTCCCCATCGGCACGGTGCCGCTCTACCAGGCGCTGGAGAAGGTGGACGGCCGCGCCGAGGAGCTGACCTGGGAGATCTACAAGGACACGGTCATCGAGCAGGCCGAGCAGGGCGTGGACTACATGACGGTCCACGCGGGCGTACGTCTGCCGTACGTACCGCTCACCGCGAACCGCAAGACCGGCATCGTCTCGCGCGGCGGCTCGATCATGGCGGCGTGGTGCCTGGCGCACCACAAGGAGTCGTTCCTGTACGAGAACTTCGAGGAGCTCTGCGAGATCCTCGCCGCGTACGACGTCACCTACTCGCTCGGCGACGGGCTGCGGCCCGGGTCGATCGCGGACGCCAACGACGCGGCGCAGTTCGCGGAGTTGAGGACGCTCGGGGAACTCAACACGATCGCGAAGCGTTTCAATGTTCAGACCATGATCGAGGGCCCGGGACATGTCCCGATGCACAAGATCAAGGAGAACATCGACCTTCAGCAGGAGATCTGTGATGAAGCTCCGTTCTATACGCTCGGCCCGCTGACGACAGACGTCGCGCCGGCGTACGACCACATCACCTCCGGCATCGGTGCCGCGATGATCGCCTGGTGGGGCACGGCCATGCTCTGCTATGTCACGCCCAAGGAGCACTTGGGCCTGCCCAACCGTGACGACGTCAAGACCGGCGTCATCACCTACAAGATCGCCGCCCACGCAGCCGACCTCGCCAAGGGGCACCCAGGTGCGCAGGAGTGGGACGACGCGCTGTCCGACGCCCGTTTCGAGTTCCGGTGGGAGGACCAGTTCAACCTGGCCCTCGACCCGGACACGGCACGGGAGTTCCACGACGAGACCTTGCCGGCCGAGCCCGCCAAGACGGCCCACTTCTGCTCCATGTGCGGACCGAAGTTCTGCTCGATGAAGATCTCGCAGGACATCCGGCGGGAGCACGGCGGCTCACAGACGGAGATCGAGGAGGGCATGGCGCAGAAGTCCAAGGAGTTCGCGGCAGCGGGCAACCGGGTCTATCTGCCTCTGGCGGACTGAGCCGGGCCGACTGAGGCGCCTGCACGTGGTGTGCGGTGTCGGAGCCGTCCGGTAGGCACATCGGAGCTGTCCGGTGCGCTTGCTGTACGTGGGGCGGCTCCGGGACCGGCTGCTGTCCGCGTTGCCGGCTGGGCTGAGAGGCCAGGGCGGGCCAGGCCGGGCCAGGCTGCCGGGCCGCGCTCGCCCGTGCCGGGGGAGCGTTCGATGCGCCGTGCCGGGGGAGCGTACGGGCGTACGCGGCCCCCTGGTTCGGGTCCTTGGGCCCGCGCCCCGTCGGCGCGGGCCCCGGATTCCTCCGCACATCCGGGCGTCACCCGGAGGTGGGCCACCCGGTCGGCCCGGGTATCACTCCGGCTGATGTTCCGGGCCTCCGAAGTCCGGGCTTGTGAAGTCCGGGCTGGAGAAGCTCGGCCGCGGGCCGGCTGCGGGCCCGCCGTCGGGGCTGCTGAACCCCGGCCGGTTGTAGCCGAGGTGCGGCATGCGGCTGGTCGGGGCAGGTGTCGCACGGCCCAGTGCCGGGGAGCCCGGGTCGGCGAGGGCCTCCCGGAGGAACGGCAGGATGCCGCGCTCCAACAGGGCCTCGCACCAGGCTTCTCTGGCCCGCGCGACCTGGTCGCTCAGCTCGCCGCGCGCTCCGGCCTGGAGCGAGGACGCGCCGTTGCGCAGGGCGGTCAGCAGCAGGCCGACCGCGGCGACCAGGATCGCGGCCGCCGTGACCGCGCCGAAGACCCATCCTGTGGTCAGGAGAGTCTTGGCGAACGCCGGCTCGGGGTCGAGCATTTTGAGGATGTACCCCACGAGCAGGAAGATCGCCGCGGCTGTTCCGGCGAGTACGGGGGCGAGCACCGCGACGACGGCGATGGCGCCGGCCCCGGCGGTCTCGGACACCTCCCCCACCGTGGCGGCGAGCCCCAGCGCGGCCGCACCCGGCTCCGTGGAACCGGACTCCTCGCTCACGACCGGGATGGACGGCGCGGGATGGCGCAGTTCTTCGCGGACCTTCACATAGTGCTGGTACTCGGTCGCCGCGGCCGCCGTGATGAGCGCGGTGGCGTTGAGCGCCATGGTGCGCAGTTGTTCGGGGTTGAGCCGCTGGCCGACAGCGGCGAGTTCCGGGCGGTGTGGTGCGGAGCGCAGCGCCTCATCGAGGATCCGCTCGTATTCCTGGCGGTCCTCGTTCAGCAGGTGCTGCGGAACGCTGTTCATGTGCATCCCCCGATGCTCCGTAGGGCTGGTGGCTCGCACGCTGACGAGCCGTCGGGCAGAAACGGAGGGGAGCCTGCTACGGATAAGCCGATGGTAGAGCGGTGACGGCACGCCGTGACAGGGGGTTTCCAGAATTTGCCCCCTGGCCGACGCAGTCTCTCGGGGGACGCCTGCCCGGTGAACGCTCAGCTATCCAGGGGCAATTGCTGGACCAGTAGCTTTCCGGCCATGGTCACGCCGCCGTCCATCGCGATGGCGAGCCCGTCGGCGTACAGATGTGGTCCCTCGACCAGGGGGCCCGCGGCGTCCTCGCCGTCCTCCGAGCCGACCTCGCCCAGGAGGTACGGAATGGGGCTGTGACCATGCACGATGCGCGTGCCGCCGTACGCGCTCAGCAGGTCGCGCACGGCCTGGGCGCCCCCGTCGTCGCGGAACGCGAAGCGCTTGGTGAACTTCCGGAAGAGATCCCAGCACTCGTCCGCGTCGTTGCGGGTGAGGGTTTCCCGGACGGTGTCGTTGACGTCTTCGATGGATCCGCCGTACTCGAGGTAGGCGGTGGTGTCGGAGTGCACCAGGAGGTATCCGTCGACCTGCTCCATGGCGTCCAGGCGGGCCATCCACTGCAGGTGGTGGTCCTGGAGGCGGTCCATGTCGGTCTTCTGGCCGCCGTTGAGCAGCCAGGCCGCCTGGAAGGTGGCGGTGCCCGCGCCGGAGTTGACGGGGGTGTCGCCGAACCGCTTGGCGCCGAGCAGCAGCAGCTCGTGGTTGCCCATGAGCGCTTTGCAGTAGCCGCCGGCAGCGGCTGCCTCGGCGGACAGCCGCATCACGAGGTCGATCACGCCGATGCCGTCCGGACCGCGGTCGGTGAAGTCGCCGAGGAACCACAGGCGCGCGGTCCCGGCGGACCAGTTGCCCGCGGAGTCGATGAGGCCCTGCTCCTGGAGCGCGGCGACCAGCTGGTCCAGATAGCCGTGCACGTCGCCGACGACGTACAGCGGTCCGGGACCGTCGGCGGGTCCCGGGGCCGTCCCGGGGGCCGGGTCGACGTCGACCTGAAGCGTGTCACCCGGGTTGATGACGGGCAGATCGCGCTGCGTGGGCGTGTACTCCGGCGCGTACTCCTTTGAGTGCTCCCCGGCAGAGTGCGGGACGGGCTCCCCGGGCGGATACTCCGCAGAAGTCCCGGACGAGTACTCCGGAGACGGCCCGGCCGGGTACGCCGGAGACGGACCAGCCGGGTACTCCGGAGGCTCCTCGGCGGGTCTGACGCCCTCACCAGGGGGCGTGTTCTGCACGTACGGACCGGTCTCGTGGACGTATGCGGGCACCCGGAAGTCGCGCAACGTCGCCGTCCGCACCGCCTCGGGTCCCTGACCGGCCCCCTGAGTCATCGACCCCTCCACCACCATCGCGCCGCATCTGCACCGGATCGGACTGCCTGGTCGCAGCGGCCCGCGGTGTCGTCCGCCCATCATAGGAATGCGGATCGCGCCATGTGATGACCCAGGGGTGGTGAATCGGAGCAGGACCCCAGTTCACCGCGGTTTTCGCCCGAATTGGGCGGGGCTTACCCCGCCCTTTCGGCACCGCCCTCTGTTTACCGGGCGTCAACCCTTCTCTGGTGATCGTGGCGGACTGACCGTCGTACGGGGCGGACGGCGCTCCGAGGACGTCCGTACGATCAGCTCCGTCGGTATCACCTGCTCGACCGGTTGGTCCGATTCGACCCCTTCGATGGCGTCGATGAGGAGCTGGACCACGGCCGTGCCGATCCTGCGCGGTTTGAGGGAGAGCGTGGTGATCGGCGGCTCGGTGTTGGCGTAGACGGTGGACTCGCTGCAGCAGACCAGCAGCAGGTCGTCCGGTACGCGCAGACCGTAGCGCCGGGCCGCGGCCAGCAGGTCGGTGCCGTTGGGATCGAAGAGGCCGTAGACCGCGTCCGGGCGGTCGGGCCGGGCGAGCAGCCGGTCGGCCGCGACCGCTCCCGCGCACGGATCGTGCGCCGGGTAGGCCTCGTACACCGGATCCTGGCCCACGCGCTCGCACCAGCGCAGGTAGGCGGTGGTGGAGAGATGGGTGTACGTGTCCGTGGTGGTGCCGGTGAGAAGGCCGATCCGGCGGGCGCCGGCGGCGGCCAGGTGGTCGAGGATGCCCAGGACCGCGGCCTCGTGGTCGTTGTCCACCCAGGCGGTGACCGGGAGCGAACCGGCCGGGCGGCCGTCGGAGACGACCGGTAAGCCCTGCCTGACCAGCTCGCTGACCACCGGGTCATGGTCGGACGGGTCGATGACCACGGTTCCGTCCAGAGCGACGTTCGACCACACGTCATGGCGCGAGGTCGCGGGGAGGATGACCAGGGCGTAGCCCCGGGCGAGAGCGGCCGAGGTGGCGGCTCTGGCCATCTCCGCGAAGTACGCGAACTCCGTGAAGGTGAAAGGTTCATCCCCGTACGTCGTCACGGTCAGGCCGATCAGTCCCGACTTGCCGGTACGGAGGGTTCGGGCCGCGGCCGACGGGCGATAGCCCAGCCGGTCGGCGACTTCGCGGACGTGGCGTCGGGTGGCGTCCGGGAGCCGGCCCTTGCCGTTGAGGGCATCGGACACAGTCGTGATGGAGACCCCTGCGGCCGCAGCCACGTCTCTGATACCCGCTCGGCCCGGTCGACCGCCTCGGCGGGAGGTCTCCGCCCGGCTCACCTGGTGCTTCCCTGCTGCTGTCATGGCGAGCCGATAGTAGGGCTCATGCGGTGGGGTAGTGCGGACGCATATGCACGCGTTGACAGGCACGTTTCTGCATGGTCGAAATGGGTCAACTGCCTTGGAAACAAAGGAAGTTGAACGATGCAATGGCAGTACGTGACTTGTCGGCGCGCATGGGCCTGCCAAGTGGGCCATGTTTCGAAGAGGTCTCAACTCACCTTCACGGGTGATGCGCGCCACGGCGTGAGCCACCGGCGCGTGCGCTGCCGGGCGGCGCGCCCCCCTTTCGTGCGCCTTCGTACGAGGATGACCGCTGCGTCGTACGACGATGACCACAGCGTCGTACGAGGGTGATCGTCGAGTCGTACGGAGAAGCACCGTCGGGACGCGCGAGGGTGAGCGGAGGGTGGCTGATCGCCGAGCCGCGCCCGGTTGCCCTCCGGTTGGCGTTCGGTCGCCGTTCGGTTGTCCACAGCCCATTCGCAGCGGCGCCGAATCCTCATAAGGTAAGAAGCATTGGTAGCCGGTGGTGGTCATGAGCCGCTGGTCGTCACGAGGAGGACTGCGGTGAGCGAGACGAGCCCCAAGCTGCGTGCCGAGCTGGAGGGTATCCCCACCTACAAGCCCGGCAAGCCCGCCGCGGCCGGCGGTCCGGTGGCGTACAAGTTGTCCTCCAACGAGAACCCGTATCCGCCGCTGCCCGGTGTGATCGAGAGCGTGACCGCCGCTACGGGCTCCTTCAACCGCTACCCGGACATGGCGTGCACCGGGCTGATGAACGAGCTGTCGGACCGCTTCGGCGTCCCCGTCTCGCACCTGGCGACCGGCACCGGCTCGGTCGGGGTCGCGCAGCAGCTGCTGCAGGCCACGAGCGGCCCGGGCGACGAGGTCATCTATGCCTGGCGGTCGTTCGAGGCATACCCGATCATCACGCAGGTCAGCGGAGCGGCCTCGGTGCAGGTGCCGCTGACCCCGGGCGAGGTGCACGATCTGGACGCCATGGCGAACGCGATCACCGACCGCACCCGGCTGATCTTCGTCTGCAACCCGAACAACCCGACCGGCACCGTGGTGCGCCGGGCCGAGCTGGAGCGGTTCCTCGACCGGGTGCCCAGTGATGTGCTGGTGGTCCTGGACGAGGCGTACCGCGAGTTCATCCGTGACGTCGAGGTGCCGGACGGCGTCGCGATCTACCGTGAGCGCCCCAACGTCTGTGTGCTGCGCACCTTCTCCAAGGCCTACGGGCTCGCCGGTCTGCGGGTCGGCTTCGCGATCGCCCATGAGCCGGTCGCCGCCGCGCTGCGCAAGACGGCGGTTCCCTTCGGCGTGAGCCAGCTGGCCCAGGACGCCGCGGTGGCGAGCCTGCGTGCCGAGGACGAACTGCTGGGCAGGGTCGGCTCGCTGGTGTGCGAGCGCCAGCGTGTGGTCGAGGCGCTGCGCGGCCAGGGCTGGACGGTGCCCGAGACGCAGGCCAACTTCGTGTGGCTGCGACTCGGGGAGCGCACGCTCGACTTCGCCGCCCACTGCGAGCAGGCCGGCGTCGTCGTGCGCCCCTTCGCCGGCGAGGGCGTCCGCGTGACGATCGGTGAGACCGAGGCGAACGACATCTTCCTGAAGGCGACGGAAAGCTTCCGCAAGGAGCTTTGATCACCTAGGGGACGGGAGTCGGGGACCCTGGGGAGCGCTGGACCTGGGAAGCGCTGGCCCCTGGGGAGCGCTGGTTCCCCACCCCGTGTCACGTTCAGCGGAGTGTCGAAGTTCCTTTACGGCACCACGAGTTCCACGCGTATGGGGTCGCCGTCGCGCACCGTGGCGAGGGTACGTGGGTCGCCGTCGAGGTGGCCGAGAAGGTTGCACGGGCTGGCGAGGCGGCATTCTCCCCCGAACTCCGTCGAGGGGGACCCCCAGCCTTGCGAGATCGGGGTGGGGCCGTAGGGGAGGGCCAGGGCGTCGCCGTCGGTCCAGAAGGCCACGGTGCCGGGCTCGACGACCTGTCGGGCGCCCTCCTCGCGGGCGACGGAGACGCCGGTGTCGAAGTAGACCTCCTCGCCCCAGGTGCGGGCGGCGGAGACGAGCGGCAGCGCCTTGGCGAGGGCCTGGGCGGTCGGGGTGTCGTCGAGGGTCGCGGTGAGGTGCCCCTCGGGCCAGGAGATCCGTATCTGCATGCCGCGGATTCAACAAGATGTTGAACTTCTTGCCAAGGGGTCCGAGGGGTTGACGTAAAGAGGGACCCCCCTTCCGAAGTCGAAAGTCGGTACGCCATACTTGCTTGTGAATGTGAACGCGTTCACAAACGTGTCCCGGTTGTCCCATGATGTATGGGACAAAGGGGGCAAACTGCCGCTGTGACCACGGCGACCTAAGGAGGCTGACGACGTGGAATTGGCTTTGGCGCCGGAGACGTTGGCGCGATGGCAGTTCGGCATCACCACCGTCTACCACTTCCTCTTCGTCCCCCTGACGATCTCGCTCGCCGCGCTCACCGCCGGCCTGCAGACGGCCTGGGTGCGTACGGAGAAGGAGAAGTACCTCAGGGCGACCAAGTTCTGGGGCAAGCTCTTCCTGATCAACATCGCCATGGGTGTCGTCACGGGCATCGTGCAGGAGTTCCAGTTCGGCATGAACTGGTCCGACTACTCCCGCTTCGTCGGTGACATCTTCGGTGCCCCGCTCGCTTTCGAGGCCCTGATCGCCTTCTTCTTCGAGTCGACCTTCATCGGGCTGTGGATCTTCGGCTGGGACAAGCTCCCGAAGAAGATCCACCTCGCCTGCATCTGGATGGTCTCCATCGGCACGATCCTGTCGGCGTACTTCATCCTCGCGGCCAACTCGTGGATGCAGCACCCTGTCGGCTACAAGATCAACAAGGCGAAGGGGCGTGCCGAGCTCACCGACTTCTGGCATGTGCTGACCCAGAACACCGCGCTCGCCCAGGCGTTCCACACGCTCGCCGCGTCATTCCTGACCGGTGGTGCCTTCATGATCGGTATCGCCGCCTTCCACCTGGTCCGCAAGAGGCACGTCTCCGTGATGAAGACCTCGCTGCGGCTCGGCCTGGTCACCATCGTCATCGCCGGCCTGCTCACCGCGATCAGCGGTGACACCCTCGGCAAGGTCATGTTCAAGCAGCAGCCGATGAAGATGGCCGCCGCCGAGGCACTGTGGGACGGCCAGAACTCCGCGCCGTTCTCGGTCTTCGCCTACGGGGACGTCAGCAAGGGCCACAACACCGTCGAGCTGTCCGTCCCGGGGATACTGTCGTTCCTCGCCGACGACAACTTCAGCTCGTACGTCCCCGGCATCAACGACACCAACAAGGCAGAGCAGGCGAAGTACGGACCCGGCGACTACCGGCCCATCATCCCCGTCACCTTCTGGGCGTTCCGCTGGATGATCGGCTTCGGCATGGCGTCCTTCGCCATCGGTCTGGTCGGACTCTGGCTGACCCGCAAGAAGTTCATGCTGCCCCAGCACCTGAGGGTCGGCGACGACGAGGTGCCGCATCTCGTCCTCTTCAAGAACGAGGCACTCAGCCCGACGCTCACCAAGTGGTACTGGCGCATCGCGGTCTGGACCCTGGGTTTCCCGTTGATCGCCAACTCCTGGGGCTGGATCTTCACCGAGATGGGCCGCCAGCCGTGGGTCGTCTACGGCGTGCTGCAGACCCGGCACGCGGTCTCCCCCGGCGTCTCCCAGGGCGAGGTCCTCACGTCGATGATCGTCTTCACGGCGCTCTACGCGACCCTCGCCGTCATCGAGGTCAAGCTGCTCCTGAAGTACGTCAAGGCCGGACCGCCGGAGCTCACCGAGGCCGACCTCAACCCGCCCACCAAGATCGGCGGCGACTCCCGTGACGCCGACAAGCCGATGGCCTTCTCCTACTAGGCCCAGGGAGCTGCTGAGTCATGGAACTTCACGACGTCTGGTTCGTACTCATCGCGGTCCTCTGGATCGGCTACTTCTTCCTGGAGGGCTTCGACTTCGGGGTCGGCATCCTCACCAAGCTGCTGGCCCGTGACCGTAGCGAGAAGCGGGTGCTGATCAACACGATCGGTCCCGTCTGGGACGGCAACGAGGTGTGGCTGCTCACGGCGGGCGGCGCGACCTTCGCCGCCTTCCCCGAGTGGTACGCCACGCTCTTCTCAGGCTTCTACCTGCCGCTGCTGATCATCCTGGTCTGCCTGATCGTGCGCGGTGTCGCCTTCGAGTACCGGGCGAAGCGGCCCGAGGAGCACTGGCAGCGGAACTGGGAGACCGCGATCTTCTGGACCTCGCTGATCCCGGCGTTCCTGTGGGGCGTGGCCTTCGGCAACATCGTGCGCGGAGTGAAGATCGACCAGAACTTCGAGTACGTGGGCAACGTGTGGGACCTGCTCAACCCCTACGCGCTTCTCGGCGGTCTGGTCACGCTGACCCTGTTCACCTTCCACGGGGCGGTGTTCGTCGGACTCAAGACCGTCGGGGACATCCGGGAGCGGGCACGGAAGCTGGCCCTGCAACTCGGTCTGGTGACGGCCGTACTGGCGGTCATCTTCCTGCTCTGGACGCAGGTCGAGAACGGTGACGGCAAGTCGCTGGTCGCGCTGATCGTCGCTGTGGTCGCACTGGTCGCCGCGCTCGTGGCGGTCAACGGTGGCCGTGAGGGCTGGGCGTTCCTCCTGTCGGGGCTCACCATCGTGGCCGCCGTCGCGATGCTCTTCCTGTCGCTCTTCCCGAACGTCATGCCGTCCTCGCTCAATGCCGACTGGAGTCTGACGGTCACCAACGCGTCGTCGAGCCCGTACACCCTGAAGATCATGACCTGGTTGGCGGCGATCGCCACGCCAGTGGTCCTGCTCTACCAGTCGTGGACCTACTGGGTGTTCCGCAAGCGGATCGGTACGCAGCACATCGCCGCGGATGTCGCGCACTGAGTCCGACCTAGGGGATTCGCGTACCGAGTCCGACCTAATGGCATGTTTCACGTGAAACATGCCGGATGAGCCAAGGGTGTGTTTCACGTGAAACCAATCGATCCGCGTCTGCTTCGATACGCCCGCGCCACCCGCCTCTTCCTCATGGCGGTCGTGGGGCTGGGCGTCGCCGGAGCGGCGCTGGTCATCGCCCAAGCGATGCTCATCGCCGAAGTCGTGGTCGGTGCCTTCCAACACGGCCTTTCGGCCGCGGACCTCAGCATGCCCTTGGGGCTGCTGGCGGCCGTCGCCATCGGCCGGGCGGTGGTGTCGTGGCTCACCGAGCTCGCCGCGCACCGGGCGAGCGCGGCGGTCAAGTCGGAGCTGCGCGGGCGGCTGCTGGAGCGGGCCGCGCTGCTCGGCCCCGGGTGGCTGAGCGGGCAGCGGACGGGTTCGCTGGTCGCCCTCGCGACCCGGGGAGTTGACGCGCTCGACGACTACTTCTCCCGCTATCTGCCGCAGTTGGGGCTCGCGGTGGTGGTTCCGGTGGCCGTGCTCGCGCGGATCGTCACCGAGGACTGGGTGTCGGCGGCGATCATCGTCGGCACGCTGCCGCTGATCCCCCTCTTCATGATTCTGATCGGCTGGGCCACGCGGACCCAGATGGACCGTCAGTGGCGGCTGCTGTCCCGCCTCTCGGGGCACTTCCTGGACGTCGTCGCGGGGCTGCCCACGCTCAAGGTGTTCGGCCGGGCCAAGGCGCAGGCCGAGTCGATCCGGAAGATCACCGACGAGTACCGCCAGGCGACCATGCGGACGCTGCGGATCGCCTTCCTGTCCTCCTTCGCCCTGGAACTGCTCGCCACCATTTCGGTCGCGCTGGTTGCGGTGACCATCGGCATGCGGCTCGTCCACGGCGAGATGGACCTGTATGTGGGTCTGGTCATCCTCGTCCTCGCACCCGAGGCGTATCTGCCACTGCGCCAGGTGGGAGCGCAGTACCACGCCGCCGCCGAAGGACTCGCGGCCGCCGAGGAGATCTTCTCGGTACTGGAAACACCGGTTCCGGCGTCCGGCTCGCAGCAGGTGCCGACTGGGGAGGTCGCCTTCGAGGGGGTGACCGTGCGGTACCCGGGGCGCTCCGTGGACGCGGTCTCCGATACCTCCTTCACGGTCGAACCCGGCGAGACGGTGGCCCTCGTCGGGCCCAGCGGCGTGGGCAAGTCGACGCTGCTGAACGTCCTGCTGGGGTTTGTGTCGCCCGCCGCCGGCCGGGTGCGCGTCGGGGGAGTCGATCTTGCCGAGGCCGACCTGGACGCATGGCGCTCGCGTGTCGCCTGGGTGCCGCAGCGGCCCCATCTCTACGCCGCGTCCATCGCCGAGAACGTACGGCTGGCGCGGCCCGACGCGGACGACGCGGCGCTGCGCCGGGCACTGGACGACGCGGGAGCGGCCGACTTCGTCGACGCGCTGCCCGCCGGGATCGACACGGTCCTCGGCGAGGACGGCGCCGGGCTGTCGGCCGGCCAGCGCCAACGCCTCGCCCTCGCCCGGGCGTTTCTCGCGGACCGGCCTGTGCTGCTCCTCGACGAGCCGACCGCCTCGCTGGACGGGGCGACCGAGGCGGCGGTCGTGGAGGCGGTACGACGGCTGGCCGTGGGGCGGACGGTGCTGCTCGTGGTGCACCGGCCGGCGTTGCTGGATGTGGCGGACCGCGTGGTCCAACTGGAGCCCGGGGCGCCCGCCGAGGCATCCGGCTCCACCGCATCCGGCCGTGCGCAGGAGCCCCGGGCGATCGAGCCGGGAGGCGTCCTCGCTGCCGACGGGGAAGAGCGCCGCCCGGCCCCGCGCCGGCGTGGCGGCGTACTCGTCCGGGTCCGTGCCATGGCCGCTCCCCGGCGTGGGCCGCTCACGCTCGCTCTGCTCCTCGGGAGTCTCGCGCTCGGCAGTGCCGTCGGGCTCATGGCCACCTCCGGGTGGCTCATCTCGCGGGCGTCCCAGCAGCCGCCGGTGCTGTATCTGATGGTGGCCGTGACGGCCACGCGGGCGTTCGGGATCGGGCGGGCGGTGTTCCGGTACGCGGAGCGGCTCGTGTCGCACGACGCCGTGCTGCGGATGCTGGCCGACACCCGGGTCGCGGTGTACCGCCGCTTGGAGCGCCTCGCGCCCGCCGGGCTGCGGACGACCCGGCGCGGCGATCTGCTGTCCCGGCTCGTCGCCGACGTGGACGCGATGCAGGACTACTGGCTGCGGTGGCTGCTGCCCGCCGGAGCCGGGGTCGTCGTGTCCGCGGCCTCCGTCGGCTTCACCGCCTGGCTGTTGCCCGAGGCCGGCGCCGCCCTCGCCGTCGGACTGCTGGCGGCCGGCGTCGGCGTCCCGCTCGTCACCGGAGCAGTGGCCCGCCGTGCCGAACGACGGCTGGCCCCCGCGCGCGGTGCCCTGGCGACACAGGTGACCGATCTGTTCACGGGAACAGCCGAGTTGACCGTCGCGGGCGCGCTGCCCGCCCGTACCGCCGAGGCACGGCGGGCCGACACGGTGCTCACCCGTATCGCCTCACGGGCCGCCACCGCGACCGCGCTCGGCGACGGCCTCACGGCACTCGCGTCCGGGCTCACCGTCGCGGCCACCGCCCTCGTGGGCGCCGAGGCCGTCGCCGCCGGACGCCTCGGCGGTGTGGCGATGGCCGTCGTCGTCCTCACCCCGCTGGCCGCGTTCGAGGCCGTCATGGGGCTGCCGCTCGCCGTCCAGTACCGGCAGCGGGTGCGCAAGAGCGCGGAGCGCGTGTACGAGGTGCTGGACGCCCCCGATCCCGTACGCGAACCCGAGCGTCCGCAGCCGTCGCCCGCGTCGCCGTTCCCGCTGCGCGTGCGGGGGCTGGAGGCCCGCCACCCCGGACAGGACCGGGACGCGCTCGGCGGGCTCGACCTGAGCCTCGAACAGGGCCGAAGGATCGCCGTCGTCGGCGCCTCCGGGTCCGGCAAGACCACGCTCGCGCAGGTGTTGCTGCGGTTCCTGGACGCGGGCGCGGGCACGTACACGCTGGGCGGCGTGGACGCGTACGCGATGGACGGTGACGCCGTACGTCGCCTGGTCGGGCTGTGTGCCCAGGACGCGCACCTCTTCGACAGCACCGTGCGCGAGAACCTGCTGCTCGCCCGGAAGGGCGCAGGCGAGGCCGAACTGCGCGACGCGCTGGCGCGGGCCCGGCTCCTGGACTGGGCGGACGGGCTGCCCGAGGGGCTCGACACGCTGATCGGCGAGCACGGGGCACGGCTGTCCGGGGGCCAGCGGCAGCGGCTCGCGCTGGCTCGGGCGCTGCTCGCCGACTTCCCCGTCCTCGTCCTCGACGAGCCCGCGGAACACCTGGACCTGCCGACGGCGGACGCGCTCACCGCGGACCTGCTGGCCGCGACCGAGGGCGGTACGACGCTGCTGATCACGCACCGGCTGGCCGGGCTCGACGCGGTGGACGAGGTGATCGTGCTGGCGGAGGGGCGTGTGGTCCAGCGGGGGCGGTACGAGGAGCTGGCGGCCGTCGAGGGGCCGCTGCGGGAGATGGTGGAGCGGGAGGCCGCGGGGGACATGCTGGTCCGCGCTGCATAGTCCGACTTTCGGTACCAAAAAGGACTAACTACGCTCAAAGCATGTCTGTAGCTCCCGCCACGCCGGACCCGTACGGCAGTCCCGATGGCAGCTCGAACGGCAGCCCCGGCGGCGGTCCGGACAGCGGCGTGGACGGCGGTCCGGGTGTGGCGTCCGGGGCGACGCGTGGTCTGCAAGGACTGTCCACCGAGCTGACCGCGCGGGTGCCGCAGCTGCTGGAGGCGATGCGGTCGGTCGGATCGGGCCTCGAGCTGCACTCCACGCTGGACCGGATCTGCGAGACGGCGGCGGAGCTGACGGACGCGCGGTACGCCGCCATCGGGGTCGTGGCGGAGGACGGGGAGGGGCTCGCGGACTTCGTCTATCACGGAGTCGACGAGGGGACCGCCGGACGGATCGGGCGGCTGCCCGACGGGCACAAGGGGCTGCTCGGCGCGCTCATCCATGACCCGGAACCGGTGCGGCTCGCGAACCTGGCCGAAGATCAGCGCTCTTGCGGATTCCCCGCACACCATCCCCCCATGCGGAGCTTCCTCGGGGTTCCGATCCGGGTGCAGGGGGAGATCTTCGGGAATCTCTACCTCGCCGAGAAGCGCGGGGGCGGCCCCTTCAACGACTACGACCTCAACATGGTCCGGGTGCTGGCCGCGGAGGCGGGCATCGCCATCGGCAACGCCCGCCTGTACGAGGCCGCCCAGCAGCGCGAGCGCTGGATCGACGGCTCGGTGGCTGTCACCACGGCGCTGCTGGCGGGCGGCGACGCCGACGAAGCCCTTCAGGTCGTCGCCGAACAGGCCCGCCGGCTCTCCGGCTCCGCGGCCGGGATCGTGCTGTTGCCGGCCGTGGAAGGCGGCCTGGAGATCGTCGCCGTCGCCTCGCAGCGGCCGTCGAAGGCGCTCGGCGTGGTCATCCCGCCGGAGAGCGAACTCGTGGCCGAACTCCTCGAAGGGGAGCCCGTGTTCGTCGAGAACGCGGCCGCGGACCGGCGCATGCCCACGAAACTCGCGTGCGACTACGGGCCGGTGATGATGCTGCCGCTGCAGAGCGACGGCCGGTTCCTCGGAGCCCTCGTCACCCCGCGAGCTCGCGACGGACGCCCGTTCACGGAGACGGAGCGGACCCTCGCCGCGCAGTTCGCCTCGCAGGCCGCGCTCGCGCTGATGATGGCCGATGCCCAGCGCGACCGGGAGCGGCTGGCGGTCTACGAGGACCGCGACCGGATCGCCCGTGACCTGCACGACCTCGTGATCCAGCGGCTGTTCGCCACCGGGATGATGCTGGAGAGCGCGCAGCGGCGGTCGGTCGTGCCCGAGGTGCAGGAGGGCGTCGGCAAGGCGGTCGACGAACTCGACGTCACCATCCAGGAGATCCGCACCGCCATCTTCGCGCTCCGCCAGGACCCCGCCGAAGTACCGTCCGGTCTGCGCACCCGCGTACTGCGTGAGATCAACATGGCCGCCGTACCCCTCGGCTTCAGGCCGGGCCACCGCCTCATCGGCCCCGTCGACACGGTGCTCGGCGAACTCACCGGCAAGAACCTCATCGCCGCCCTGCGCGAAGCCCTCTCCAACGCCTTCCGGCACTCCGGGGCCTCCCGCATCGACGTTGTCGTCGATGCGACCGCTGAACTGCCGGACGGGCGGCGGGGCGTACGGCTCACCGTCGCCGACGACGGCGTCGGCATCCCCGACGGCGGACGGCGCAGCGGTCTGCGCAACCTCAAGCGCCGGGCGGAGTCCCTGGGCGGTGACAGCTGGTACGGGCCCGGCCTGGGCGAACACGGTGGCGGCACGACGGTGGTGTGGCAGGTGCCGTGTTGAGCTGTCGCTCTACCGGGCCGTCCTGCCGCACTGCGATGTGCGGGGCGCGCCGGAGCCGGAGCGTCCGTGGATCCGGTCCGTGGATCCGGTCCGTGGATCCGGTCCGTGGATCCGGTGCCGTGGCTCTCCGACTACATCCGCTCCGCGAGGATCCGCTCGATCACGACCGCCACGCCGTCCTCGTTGTTGGCGACCGTGCGCCCCGAGGCGGCGGCTATCACCGCGGGGTGGGCGTTGCCCATCGCGTACGAACGACCCGCCCAGGTGAGCATCTCGACATCGTTCGGCATGTCGCCGAAGGCGACGACCTCCTCGGGGGAGATGCCGCGCTCGGCGCAGCACAGGGCGAGGGTGCTGGCCTTGGAGACCCCCGGGCCGCTGATCTCGAGAAGGGCGCTGGGGCTGGAGCGCGTCACGTTGGCGCGGTCGCCGATGGCCAGGCGGGCGACGGCGAGGAACTCGTCCGGGTCCATCTCGTAGTGGTACGCGAGCACCTTGAGGACCGGCTGATCGGCGTCCAGCGCGTCCTCGGCGAGGAGCTTCTCGGCGGGGGCGGTGATCTCCGGGGGTTCCATGTGCAGCGACGGGTATCCCGGTTCCAGGTGCAGTCCGTAGGTGCGCTCGACGGCGCACACGGTGCCGGGCGCGGCGGAACGCAGCAGCTGGATGACGTCGAGCGCGATGTCGGGAGCCAACTCGCGGATCTTCACGAAGCTGTGGGCACCGGGACCGCCGTGCAGGTCGACCACGGCGGCGCCGTTGCCGCAGATCGCCAGACCGTGCCCGTGGACGTGGTCGCTGACGACGTCCATCCAGCGGGCCGGGCGGCCGGTGACGAAGAACACCTCGACGCCCGCCTGCTCGGCGGCGGCGAGGGCGGCGATCGTTCGCTCGGACACCGACTTGTCATCACGCAACAGGGTGCCGTCGAGATCCGTGGCGATCAGCCGGGGCGGAACGGTGGAGGCCGGGGTCTCGGGCCGTCGAGTCGCTGAGGTCACGCGGTCATTCTCCCGCATATGCGCGCACGGCCGTGCGGCGGTCCGCACACTTGAGTGGTTACCGTCCTCACCAGCACCGTTACGCCCTGTCGCACCCGCGTGACCGGGCCAGGGCTCAGAGCGGCCTGGACGCGCTCAAGGCGACCTGTCCGGGGCTCAGGACGGCTCCGCCGGCACCCGGCCGGGGTCCAGGGGCAGGCCGCCCCTGCCTCAGCCTCACGGCCATCGCCCTGTCGCACGGCCGCTGCCGCCGTCACACAGCCGCCTCCGTCTCACAGCCGCTGCCCCCGGCTCACGGCAGCTGCGCCAGGGACTCCATGGCGATCCGCTCGAAGATCTTCTGGTCGGCCGCGAAGTCCGTGCCGGGGATCGGCCAGTGGATCACGATGTCGGTGATGCCCAGCTCCGCGTGCCGGCCCGCGAAGTCGACGAAGGCGTCGAGGGACTCCAGCGGACGGCCGCGGTCCGGGGTGAAGCCGGCGAGCAGGATCTTGTCGAGTTCGGCCACGTCCCGGCCGATCCCGGCGCAGGCGTCGGCCAGCTTGTCGACCTGGCCCCGAATGGCCTGAATCGACTGGTCGGGGGTGCCCGTTTCGTACAGCTTCGGGTCGCCGGTCGTCACCCACGCCTGCCCGTGCCGGGCGGCGAGCCTCAGTCCGCGCGGACCGGTCGCGGCCACCGCGAAGGGCAGCCGGGGGCTCTGGACGCAGCCCGGGATGTTGTGTGCCTCGTGTGCCGAGTAGTAGTCACCGCCGTACGAAACGGAGTCCTCGGTGAGCAGCCGGTCGAGCAGCGGGACGAACTCGCCGAAGCGGTTGGCGCGCTCACGCGGAGTCCAGGGGTCCTGGCCGAGCGCCGTGGCGTCGAAGCCGGTGCCGCCCGCGCCGATGCCCAGGGTGATCCGGCCGTTCGAGATGTCGTCGAGGGAGATCAGTTCCTTGGCGAGGGTCACCGGGTGCCGGAAGTTCGGCGAGGTCACGAGCGTGCCGAGGCGGAGCTGGTCGGTGACGGCGGCCGCGGCGGTCAGCGTCGGCACGGCCCCGAACCACGGGCCGTCCCGGAAGGTCCGCCACGACAGATGGTCGTACGTGAACGCCGTGTGGAAGCCGAGCTCCTCCGCACGCTGCCAGGCGGAACGCCCGCCCTCGTGCCAGCGGAGGTACGGCAGGATCACGGTGCTCAGACGCAGACTCATGCATCGAGCGTAAGCGGAACCGCGGGGTGGTGGCGGCCACCGTACGAGGGCATATGAGGGCATCGCATGATCAGCTCGACGCCCGCCGGGTCCCCTCCGGCCGCCGGTCCGCTCCTCCTGCCGGGTCCCCTCTTCCCGCCGGCCCCGCTCCGCCCGCCCGGTCAGTGCCCCGAGGGAAACCGCAGGTAGCGCGCCGGGACGGCGGCGGTGAGCCAGACCCCGTTCGCGCTGACCCGGAAGACATGGCCGTCGCGGTGCATGGCGGCTGCGTCCACGGAGAGTACGACCGGACGGCCGCGGCGGGCGCCGACGCGGGTGGCGGTCTCCCGGTCCGGCGAGAGGTGTACGTCGTGCCGGTTCATGGGGCGCAGGCCCTCGGCGCGGATCGCGTCCAGGTTGCGGGCCACGGTCCCGTGGTAGAGGTACGCGGGCGGGGTCGCCGGAGGCAGTCCGAGGTCGACCTCGACGGAGTGGCCCTGGCTGGCGCGGATCCGGGTCCCCTCGATCGCGAAGCGCCGCTTGTCGTTCGTGGCCACCACGTGAGCGAGCTCCTCACGCGTGATCCGGAAACCGTGCGCGGCCGCCGCGGCCATCAGCGCGTCGATCTCGACCCAGCCGCCCTCGCCGAGCGTGAGCCCGATGCGCTCCGGCTGGTGCCGCAGATGTTTCGAGAGGTACTTCGACACCTTCACGGTGCGTCTTTCATCCATCGCTCCAGGGTGCCTGGCGAGAGGCGGATCACGCATTTGATTTTGATTCGGAGGTTTGATCCACAGCCAAGTACCGTTATCCACAGGGGAATTGACGGTTCTGTGGACAACTCGCCAGCGATTTACCCGATTTCGTGAACATCGCTGCGGCTTCCGTTGTTTGAGGCCAACTGATCCAAGGTCCGTTTCTGTACCTCTCGTTCAGCCGCGGCAGCGACGAAGGCAGCCGCCCGCTCCGCGCCAACCAGGCCTTCAACGGCTCGCATTGTGCCGACGGGAATCTCCACCGTTCGCGTTTCGTCTCCGCGATCAGGGGCCTGCCCTGAGCCGAGGTGCTGTCGCAGGTGTCGGGTGGCGAACAGCCGCATGGCTCGGGCGAGTTCGGCGTCCACCGTCTGTTGGGCGAGCGGACGCAGCCGTCGTACGAGCGAGGCCGCCTCGGCCGCGTCCGCGTCGGACGGAGGGTGCTCCCCCAGATAGCGCGCGAAGACATGCTCGGTCGTGAACTCCAGGAAACGGGAGGCGATGTGCTCCACCTGCCCCCTCAACTCCCGCAAATGGCCCGCGATCGCCGACAAGGGGACGCCCGTGGCGTACAACTCGACTGCCACCGCCAGCTCTTGGGGGCTCGGAACCAGGAAGGAATCCTCGTCCCCGGGAACCGGCTCCAGCACGCCCAGCGCCACGGCATCCGCCACCGCCGCGTCGTCCGGGCTGCCGCCGAACCGGTCGTCCAGCTCTGCCCGCGAGATGCGCACGGCCTCCTCGTCGGTCCACGGTCCGTCGACTTCCGCGACCAGACCGAGGATCCCGCCGAGGCCCCGGCCCGCGTCCCAGGCCTCCAGGAGTTCCTTGATGGAGGCCAGCGTGTAGCCGCGGTCCAGGAGATCGGCGATCTGCCGCAGCCGGGCCAGATGCGCGTCCGCGTACACGTTGGCGCGGCCGCGCCGCTCGGGGCGGGGGAGCAGCCCGCGATCCTGATACGCGCGGATCGTTCGGACGGTGGCGCCGCTGCGGTGCGCCAAGTCCTCGATCCGGTACGCGCCACCGACCGGCTCGTCGCTCACACTTCCTCCCCTCCAGCATCGTCAGGTGAGCCCTCCACCTTCGTCAGGCGAGGCGATCGCCGCCGTAGCGAGACGATGCCGCCTTGTGATCGCCGCCGTAGCGAGGCGAGGCCGCCATGCGCTCGCCGCCGTAGCGAGACGACGCCGCTACGCGATCGCCGCCCGGCCGATCGCCCCGGCCGCCGACCGCGCCAGATACTCGACGGCTCTGCGCAGTGAGCCCTCCTGCGACGGATGGTACGACCGCCGCAGATAGCGGGGTACGGCCGCGCCGAGCTCCTTCCAGGTGGGCAACAGCCCCTTGCGTACGGCTCTGTTGTGGGCCGCGAGCGAGTACCTCAGGCGGCCGGCCGACTGAGGGTCGTGGCGCAGGAGATAGGCGGCCCCCCACGCCCACAGGTACAGCATCATGGGCGCGGTGACCGCCATGCCCGCGACCCGGCGCGCGTAGCGGGGCAGGCCCTCGCCGCCGCAGTGCTGGTACATGTCGAAGGCGACCGCGCGGTGCTCGACCTCCTCCGCGCCGTGCCAGCGCAGCAGGTCGAGCATGACCTCGTCGGCGTCGGCGAGGTCCAGGCCCTCGGCCGTCAGTACCCAGTCGCCCAGTACCGCCGTGAACTGCTCGATCGCCGCGATCACCGACAGCCGGAAGCGCAGCCACTCCCGGGTCGGTATCGGCGCCCCCAGAGGCGGCGTCTCGCCCAGCAGCTTCTCGAAGAGGAAATCGACGTACTTCGTGAAGTCCGCGGTGTCCAGGCGCTGCGCCGCGAGGTGGTCGAGGACGTACGCGTGCTGCACGCTGTGCGTCGCCTCCTGGCCCATGAACCCCTTGACGTCCTTGAGGAGTTCGGGGTCGTCGACCAGAGGAAGGCCCTCCTTGAAGACCTTCACGAACCATCGCTCCCCCGCGGGCAGCAGCAGATGCAGCACGTTGATGACGTGGGTGGCGGTGGGCTCGTCCGGTATCCAGTGGAGAGGGGTCTTCTCCCAGTCGAAGGACACCCGCCTGGGGGTGATCGCACGGGGGCCGTCGCCGACGGAGCCGCCCGCCGGGATGCCCACCGCGTCGCTCGGGATCTCGCTCACAACGGCGGCTCCACTCGTGCGATCGCGCGCAGCGCCTTCGGCATGAAGCGGGACATGAGGTGGGCGCCGCGCGCCTCCGGGGTGACCGGCACGACCGCCTGGTTGCGGACGACCGCGCGCAGGATCGCGTCGGCGACCTTCTCCGGCGGGTAGTTGCGCAACCCGTACAGCCGCGCCGACTTCTTCTGGCGCCGTTTCTCCTCGCCCGCGTCGACCCCGGCGAAGCGCGCGGTCGAGGTGATGTTCGTGTTGACGAAGCCGGGGCAGATCGCCGAGACACCGATGCCCTGTCCCGCCAGCTCCGCGCGCAGGCACTCGCTCAGCATCAGGACGGCCGCCTTGGAGGTGCTGTAGGCGGGCAGTGCCTTGGACGGCTGGTACGCCGCCGCCGACGCGGTGTTGACGATGTGACCGCCCTGGCCACGCTCGCCCATCTGCTTTCCGAAGAGCCGGCAGCCGTGGATGACACCCCACAGGTTGACGTCGAGTACCTTCTTCCAGTCCTCGGCGCTCGTGTCGAAGAAGGACCCCGACAGCCCGATCCCGGCGTTGTTCACCAGCACGTCCACCACGCCGTACTCGCCGGCGACCTTTTCGGCGAGCTTCTCCATGGCCTGCTCGTCGGAGACGTCGACCGTCTCGGCCCACGCCTCGGGGGAGCCGATCAGCCGGGACATCTCGGCGGTGCGGGCCGCGCTCTCCGCGTCCCGGTCCACGGCGATCACACGCGCGCCGGCCTCGGCGAACGCGAAGGCGGTGGCCCGCCCGATGCCGCTGCCCGCGCCGGTGACCAGCACGAGCTGCCCGCCGAACCGGTCCGCGTACTTCCCGGTGGCCAGGGTGTCCCGTACGGGCACGCCGTCCTCGTTGGCGTGCACGAACTCCGTGATCCAGGCCGCCAGTTGGTCGGGCCGGGTGCGCGGGATCCAGTGCTTGGCCGGGAGCGTACGGCGCACCAGCTGCGGCGCCCACGTCTCCAGCCCGTCGTACAGCCGCTCGGAGAGGAACGCGTCCCCGAGGGGCGTGACGAGCTGCACGGGCGCGTGCGCGTACGCGTCCGCGCGGGGCCTGCCCAGCCGGGCCCGTACGTTGTCGCGGTACAGCCAGGCGCCGTGCGCCGCGTCCGAGGGGAGTGACGGGGTCGGGTAGTCGCCCGAGGGCACCTTCTCGACCCGCTGGAGGATCTTCGGCCACTGCTTGCCGAGGGGGCCGCGCCAGGCCAGCTCGGGCAGGACGGGCGTGTGCAGCAGGTACACGTACCAGGACTTGGCGCCCTGGCCGAGGAGCTGGCCGACCTTGCGCGGGGTCGGCCGCTTGACGCGCTGCTTGATCCAGTGCCCGAAGTGGTCGAGGGACGGCCCGGACATCGAGGTGAAGGACGCGATCCGCCCCTCGGTGCGCTTGACCGTGACGAACTCCCAGGACTGCACGGAACCCCAGTCGTGGCCCACCAGATGCACCGGCCGGTCCGGGCTGACCGCGTCCACGACCGCCAGGAAGTCGTCGGTCAGTTTCTCCAGGGTGAACCCGCCGCGCAGCGGCTGCGGCGGCGTCGACCTGCCGTGTCCCCGTACGTCGTACAGCACGACATGAAAGCGTTCGGCGAGGCGCGTCGCGACTTCGGACCACACCTCCTTGGAGTCCGGATAGCCGTGCACAAGCACCACCGTCGGCTGTGCGGGGTCACCCAGCTCGGCGACGCACAGCTCGACTCCGCCCGTCCGCACCCAGCGCTCGCGCGCGCCTTCGAGACTCACTTGTCCTCCGCCCAGCGCCGCACATGCGGCAGATCGTCGTCCAGCCAGAACGCGCTCTGCTCGGGATCCCTGGAGTCGGTGACGACCAGGATCTCCTCGAACTTCGCGCCCGTACCCCGGAATCCGAGGTGCGGTTCGACCGCCCACAGCCCCGGCCGAGGCGGATGGTCGGAGAATCTGTACGGCGACCACAGGGGGGACCAGCCGTCGCGGTGTCCGTGGATCGCGTCGCTCGCCAGGCCCTTCAGGGACTGGGTGCCGAACCCGAACAGATGCGGTGACCAGGGGCGCTCCTTCACCCGGCCCACCTTGTGCGCGATCACGCCGAACGGATACGCGCGGTGCCGGTTCGCATAGCCCTGGCGGACCATGAGCCGGTCCACGTCCTCGTAGATCTCGCGCAGCGGGCGCCGCTCGCGCACCTCGCGCAGGATCAGCTCGCGATGCGCCTCCAGGTCGGCGAGCAGCTTGTCCTGCACCGGGTTCAGGCCGAGCGAGCCCGAGTAGCCGATGTCCGCCGTGTAGCCCTTGTGGACCGGGGCCATGTCGAGGATGAACGGCATCCCCGGCTCCAGCCGGCGGTTGGTGGGAAAGAACTGCAAGGGGATCCGGAAGTTCACGAACGCCGTGCGGTCGCCGAACCAGGCGAAGGGCAGGTGGAACCAGTCCCGCACCCCTCGCCCGCGCAGCCACTCGCGCTGCATGCGCGCCGCCTCGCGCTCGGTGACGCCGGGCTTGAGCTGCGCGGCCACGGCCTCCGCGCACTCGTACGCGAGACGCTGCACGTCTCTGAACCCCCGCAGTTCCGCGGAGAGTTCGCCTGCCACTGCCGTCGTCATGCCACCGCCCCACCCTGTGTCCACGCTGACTGCGGTACGTGCCCGTAACTTGACACTGGTGAATGTGACAGTTGTTAGAGGCTGCGTCAATAGCCGTGTGCGGTGCCTGTGGACAACCGCGTCGATGTGGACAAACCGCGGCCGGTTGTTCGACCTCAGGGGGACCCCTACGGGCCCGTACGACTGGAGGCTGACGCGGATCCAGCTCCGTGGTCTGACGACCGCTGTGGTGTGCGCCACTACCTTCGAAGCGTGACTGTGATCGCGACCGAAAGCCTGAGCAAGCGGTACCCCAGGGTGACCGCTCTTGACCGGCTCTCCGTGGACGTCGGACCCGGTGTGACCGGACTCGTCGGAGCCAACGGAGCCGGCAAGTCCACACTGATCAAGATCCTGCTGGGTCTGTCCCCCGCCACCGAGGGCCGCGCACAGGTGCTCGGCCTCGACGTCGCCACCGAGGGCGGCGCCATCCGCGAGCGGGTCGGATACATGACCGAGCACGACTGCCTGCCGCCCGACGTCTCGGCCACCGAGTTCGTCGTCCACATGGCGCGCATGTCCGGACTCCCGCCGACCGCGGCCCGCGAGCGCACCGCGGACACACTGCGCCATGTCGGCCTGTACGAGGAGCGGTACCGCCCCATCGGCGGCTACTCGACGGGCATGAAGCAGCGCGTGAAGCTCGCGCAGGCCCTCGTCCACGACCCCCGGCTGGTCTTCCTCGACGAGCCGACCAACGGCCTCGACCCGGTCGGCCGCGACGAGATGCTCGGACTGATCCGCCGTATCCACACCGACTTCGGCATCTCGGTCCTGGTCACCTCGCATCTCCTCGGCGAACTGGAGCGCACCTGCGACCACGTCGTCGTCATCGACGGCGGCAAGCTCCTGCGCTCCAGCTCCACCACGGACTTCACGCAGACCACGACGACCCTCGCCGTCGAGGTCACCGACAGCGACGAGCACCCGGACGGCACCGGCGCGGTGCGCGACGCGCTCCACGCGCGCGGGATCGAGACCCACGACGGCAGCGGCCTGCCCGGCGCCGGACACATCCTGCTGCTCACCGCCGAGGGCGAGGAGACCTACGACCTCGTCCGTGACGTCGTCGCCGACCTCGGCCTCGGCCTGGTCCGGATGGAACAGCGCAGGCACCACATCGCCGAGGTCTTCGCGGACAGCGACGAGCAGCGGACGAACGAGGAACAGCGGAAGGAGGCCGTCGGCCATGGCAATTGAGCAGCCCCTCACCCAGCCCGGTGAGCAGACCCGTATCCACAACATCGGCTACCGCAACTACGACGGCCCGCGCCTGGGCCGCACCTACGCCACCCGTTCCCTGTACTCGCAGTCCCTGCGCGGCGCCTACGGACTCGGCCGCTCGGTCAAGTCCAAGGTGCTGCCGATGCTGCTCTTCGTGGTGATGTGCGTCCCCGCGCTGATCATGGTGGCCGTCGCGGTCGCCACCAAGGCGAAGGACCTGCCCGTCGACTACACGCGCTACGCGGTCATCATGCAGGCCGTCATCGGCCTGTACGTCGCCTCCCAAGGACCCCAGTCCGTCTCCCGCGACCTGCGCTTCAAGACCGTACCGCTGTACTTCTCGCGCCCCATCGAGACCGTCGACTACGTACGGGCCAAGTACGCGGCCCTGGCCTCGGCGCTGTTCGTCCTCACGGCCGCGCCGCTGATCGTGCTCTACGTAGGGGCGCTCCTGGCCAAGCTCGACTTCGCCGACCAGACGAAGGGATTCGGACAGGGGCTGGTCTCCGTGGCACTGCTGTCGCTGCTCTTCGCCGGGATCGGCCTGGTCATCTCGGCGGTCACCCCGCGCCGCGGCTTCGGCATCGCGGCCGTCATCGCCGCCCTGACCATCTCCTACGGAGCGGTCTCCACCGTCCAGGCCATCGCCTTCGAGCAGTCCAGCACGGGAGCCGTGCCGTGGATCGGGCTCTTCTCGCCGATCACGCTCATCGACGGAGTGCAGACGGCCTTCCTCGGCGCCACCTCCGCCTTCCCCGGAGGGGTGGGCCCCTCGTCCGGGCAGGGCGTCGTCTACCTCATCGTCGTCCTGGGTCTCATCGCGGGCTGCTACGGCCTGCTGATGCGCCGCTACCGAAAGGTCGGGCTGTGACCACGCTCAACATCGACCACGTCTCACGCTGGTTCGGCAACGTGGTGGCGGTCAACGACATCACCATGACGATCGGCCCCGGTGTCACCGGCCTGCTCGGCCCGAACGGCGCCGGGAAGTCCACCCTCATCAACATGATGGGCGGCTTCCTCGCCCCCTCCACCGGCAGCGTCACCCTCGACGGCCGGCAGGTCTGGCGCAACGAAGAGATCTACAAGCACATCGGCATCGTTCCCGAGCGCGAGGCGATGTACGACTTCCTCACGGGGCGCGAATTCGTCGTCGCCAACGCCGAGTTGCACGGCCTGGGCGCGAAGGCGGCCGGGCGGGCGCTGGCCACGGTCGAGATGGAGTACGCGCAGGACCGCAAGATCTCCACCTACTCCAAGGGCATGCGGCAGCGCGTGAAGATGGCCTCCGCGCTCGTCCACGACCCGTCCCTGCTGCTGCTCGACGAGCCGTTCAACGGCATGGACCCGCGCCAGCGCATGCAGCTCATGGATCTGCTGCGCCGCATGGGCGACGAGGGCCGCACGGTGCTGTTCTCGTCCCACATCCTCGAAGAGGTCGAGCAACTCGCCGCGCACATCGAGGTGATCGTCGCCGGACGGCACGCGGCGAGCGGCGACTTCCGGCGCATCCGCCGCCTGATGACCGACCGCCCGCACCGCTACCTCGTCCGCTCCAGTGACGACCGGGCGCTGGCCGCCGCGCTGATCGCCGACCCGTCGACGTCCGGCATCGAAGTGGACCTCGCCGAGGGAGCGTTGCGCATCCAGGCCGTCGACTTCGGCCGGTTCACCGCGCTGCTGCCGCGCGTCGCGCGCGAGCACGGCATCCGGCTGCTCACGGTCTCGCCGTCGGACGAGTCCCTCGAGTCCGTCTTCTCGTATCTCGTCGCGGCGTAGGAGGCCCAAGATGTACGACCCCACAGTCGCCCGGCTCACCTATCGGGGCCTGCTCGGCCGCCGCCGGGCCCTCATCCTCTGCGTCCTGCCCGTCCTGCTCATCGTGATCTCGGCGGCCGTACGCAGCTTCTCCGGAGCCGACGACCAGGTCGCCTCGGACCTGCTCGGCGGATTCGCGCTCGCCACGATGGTGCCGATCATCGGCGTCATCGCCGGCACGGGTGCGATCGGGCCCGAGATCGACGACGGCTCGGTGGTGTATCTGCTGGCCAAGCCCCTGAAGCGGCCCACGATCATCTTCACCAAGCTGATCGTCGCCGTCGCCGTCACCATGGCGTTCTCGGCGGTGCCGACCTTCATCGCGGGCATGATCCTGAACGGCAACGGCCAGCAGATCGCCGTCGCCTACACCGTGGCCGCGCTGGTCGCCTCGATCGCGTACGCCGCCCTGTTCCTGCTCCTGGGGACGGTCACCCGGCACGCCGTGGTCTTCGGGCTCGTCTACGCCCTGGTCTGGGAGGCCCTCTTCGGGTCCCTGGTGTCCGGCGCGCGCACGCTCAGCGTCCAGCAGTGGGCGCTCGCGGTGGGCCACAAGGTGACCGGCGGGGACCTCGTCACCTCGGACGTGGGCCTGCCGACCGCGACGGTGCTGCTGGTCGCGGTCACCGTGCTCGCCACCTGGTACGCCGGGCAGCGGCTGCGGTCGCTGACGCTGGCCGGCGAGGAGTGAGCGGGGGCTCCACGCGCGCGTGCCGGTTGTCGCCAGGTACGCGCGCGTGGAGCCCCTCTTTCTTGACAGCCCTTCTTGACTGCCCCTCTTCACCGTGTGGAGCCCCTTTTTTCTTGACAGCGGCTTCACATGTGTCGGGGCACACTGGACAAACGGGGACGCACGGCCAGGAGGAACGGGGATGGCATTCGAGGAACCACGAGGTGACGGTCGCGAGCGGTCCGGGGACGTCGGGGACGGCAACGACGTATGGGACGACCTCGTACTGGACGAGAACTTCATACACTCCGCGGAGACGACCGAGCCGTCCGCCCGGGCCCGTATGCTCGCGGCCCGCTGGCGCGAAGCGGGACCCGATCCGCAGCCCTGGCGCTCCGACGAGCCGCCCGCGGGGTGGTTCTTCAGCAAGGGGCGTAGGCGCAGGTGGCGCCGCCGCTGAACCCTCAAGGGAGCGGCCGGTGAGGCGGTCATTAATCGGTGGCGCCCAAGTCGGCGTACGGGGACAGTAGTTCTGTCCATGTCGCCGCGTCGAGTCGGCGCCACGTTCTGGGAGAGAAGCGCGACGATGTTCGTCAGGGACAGTTCGTCGAGCTTCCGACAGGGCAGCCCGCGGCGGGTTCCGGAGTAGTTACCCCTCCGTCGAACCCGCCCGCACGGGGGGCTGCCCGGGGCGGCCGCTTCGAGCGCGCATGCCGCGCGGGCCGCCCACCCATACGCTGCCGCTGTGCGTTGGCGGCGCTCTGATCCGCCGCTTCGCGGCGGGATCTCCCGACCCGCCCGCCCGGTCAGGGCGGGCGGGACCGGCACCGCGGCTACGGCTGGGCCAGCAACCGCTCCAGCACGACTGCGATCCCGTCCTCCTCGTTCGAGGACGTCACCTCGTCCGCGACCGCCTTGAGGTCGGTGTGGGCGTTGGCCATGGCCACGCCGTGGGCGGCCCAGGCGAACATGGGGATGTCGTTCGGCATGTCGCCGAAGGCGATGGTGTCCGCGGCCTTCGCGCCGAGCCGGCGGGCCGCCAGGGAGAGCCCCGTCGCCTTGGAGAGGCCGAGGGGAAGGAGTTCCACTATCCCCGCACCGGCCATCGTGACGCCGACGAGTCCGCCCGCGACGCGCGTGCCCACCTCGGCGAGCTCGTCGTCGGAGAGCGTCGGGTGCTGGACGTACAACTTGTTCAGGGGGGCCGACCAGAGGTCCGCCGCGTCCCTGATCGGTACGACCGGGAGCGGGCCGTCCATCATGCGGTAGCCGGGGCTGACCAGCACCTCGCCGTCGAGCCCGGCGCGGCTCGCGGCGAGCAGCAGCGGGCCGACCTCCGCTTCGATCTTGGCGAGTGCCAGGCCGGCCAGCCGCCGGTCGAGCGTCACCGCGGTGAGCAGTCGGTGCTCTCCCGCGTCGTACACCTGCGCGCCCTGACCGCACACCGCGAGGCCCCGGTAGCCGAGGTCGTCGAGGATGTGCCGGGTCCAGGGCACCGCGCGCCCGGTGACGACGATGTGCGCGGCGCCCGCGGCGGTGACCGCCGCGAGCGCCTCACGCGTACGCTCCGAGACCGTCTCGTCGGAGCGCAGCAGCGTCCCGTCGAGATCGGTCGCGACGAGCTTGTAGGGGAACGCTCCGGTCGAGTCGGTCGCCTGGGTCGATCCGGTGGTGGCGGTCGAGTCGGTTGCCTCGGTCGACCCGGTGGTACCGGTCGAGTCGGCTGCTCGGGTCGGCCCAGTAGTGCCGGTCGCGTCGGTTGCTCCGGTCGAACCGGTGGTGGCGCTCACTTGGCGATCGGCTCCAGGACCTCACGGCCACCCAGATAGGGACGCAGCACCTCGGGCACCCGCACGGAGCCGTCGGCCAGCTGGTGGTTCTCCAGGATCGCGACGATCGTGCGCGGTACGGCGCACAGCGTGCCGTTCAGCGTCGCCAGCGGCTGGACCTTCTTGCCGTCGCGCATGCGCACGGACAGGCGGCGGGCCTGGAAGCCGTCGCAGTTCGAGGCCGACGTCAGCTCGCGGTACTTGCCCTGGGTCGGGATCCACGCCTCGCAGTCGAACTTGCGCGACGCGGAGGCACCGAGGTCGCCCGAGGCCACATCGATGACCTGGAAGGGCAGTTCGAGGCCGGTCAGCCACTGCTTCTCCCAGTCCAGGAGCCGCTTGTGCTCGTTCTCCGCGTCCTCGGGGTCGACGTAGGAGAACATCTCGACCTTGTCGAACTGGTGCACCCGGAAGATGCCGCGGGTGTCCTTGCCGTAGGTGCCGGCCTCGCGGCGGAAGCACGGCGAGAAGCCGGCGTAGCGCAGCGGCAGCTTGTCGGCGTCGATGATCTCGTCCATGTGGTACGCCGCGAGGGGTACCTCCGAGGTGCCGACCAGGTAGTAGTCGTCCTTCTCCAGGTGGTACACGTTCTCCGCGGCCTGGCCGAGGAAGCCGGTGCCCTCCATGGCGCGCGGGCGGACCAGCGCCGGGGTCAGCATCGGGGTGAAGCCGGCCTCGGTGGCCTGCGCGATCGCGGCGTTGACGAGGGCGAGCTCCAGGAGCGCGCCGACACCCGTCAGGTAGTAGAAGCGTGAGCCGGACACCTTGGCGCCGCGCTCGACGTCGATGGCGCCGAGCGACTCGCCGAGCTCCAGGTGGTCCTTCGGCTCGAAGCCCTCGGCGCCGAAGTCACGGATGGTTCCGTGCGTCTCCAGGACGACGAAGTCCTCCTCGCCGCCGACCGGGACGTCCGGGTGGACCAGGTTGCCGAGCTGGAGAAGGAGGCGCTTGGTCTCCTCGTCGGCCTCGTGCTGCTCGGCGTCGGCCGTCTTGACGTCGGAGGCGAGCTGGCCCGCCTTCTTCAGCAGTTCGGCCTTCTCGTCACCCGAGGCCTTGGGGATCAGCTTCCCGAGCGCTTTCTGCTCGGAGCGGAGCTCGTCGAAGCGGACGCCGGACGACCTGCGCCGCTCGTCGGCGGAGAGGAGGGCGTCGACGAGCGCGACGTCCTCTCCACGGGCGCGCTGGGAGGCGCGAACACGGTCGGGGTCCTCACGGAGCAGGCGAAGGTCAATCACCCCTCAAGGCTACCGGTGCGCGGTTCCGGCCAACGACTCGATATTCCGGTCCACGGCTTCCGTCACGTTATGAGTGAAATGCCGGACTGAATCTCTTGATCGTCATCTCTTGATCGCCCATGAGGGGCCGCTGGGCGGCCGGTGGGCGTCAATAAAAAGGACGCTACTCCCTGAAACGGGGCAGATGAGGGTCTATGCGTTGACTGGACTCCCTTGCGAAGGAAGTGACTTGGGGAGGGGTTGTCCACAGCGATCCGCGGCCTCGCAAAGTTATCCACAGGCTGTGTGGAAGATCTGTGGACTGCGGAATTGATCGTTCCGAAAGCCGCATGTGGGGCGAACAATTCCCAAGTCAAACCCTGTCTACACCCACGTTCGAGTGGAAATGCTTCGCTCCAAAGGATTGATCAAGGGAAATGGGTGGACGAGGGGTGACGTGCGGGGCTGTGGACGAAGTTGGGGCCTGTAGGCCGATTTGTCGACGATGCAGTGCTTCGTTGTCGACTTGTCCCCAGGTCGAGAAGCACACCTGTGGATAACGCCTGTGGATGACGAAAATCGGCAGGTAGGACTTGAGCCGGTCCGGGGACGGTTCTAGAACCGGCCGTCCTGGCAGCGCGCCAGCCAGTCAGACGCCGCCGAGAACTCACCGTCCGACGTCCCGGGCCGCAGCGGCCGTACGTCTTCCAGGGCGACCCCGGCCCGCGGGTAGGACCCGAGGAAGCGCACCTGGGGGCAGATCCGCTTGAGGCCCATCAGCGCCTCGCCCACCCGGCGGTCGGTGATGTGGCCCTCGGCGTCCACCGAGAAGCAGTAGTTGCCGATGCCCTGGCCGGTCGGCCGGGATTCGATCCGCATCAGGTTGACGCCGCGTACGGCGAATTCCTGGAGGAGTTCGAGGAGCGCGCCCGGGTGGTCGTCGCCGAGCCAGATGACCACGGACGTCTTGTCGGCGCCGGTCGGGGCCGCGGGCCGGGCCGGGCGGCCGACCAGCACGAAGCGGGTCTCGGCGTTCGCCGCGTCATGGATCTCGGTCACCAGCGGTGCGAGCCCGTACGTCGCCGCCGCGAACTCGCCCGCGAAGGCCGCGTCGTACCGGCCCTCCTGGACCAGACGGGCACCGTCCGCGTTCGACGCCGCCGACTCCCACAGGGCGTCCGGAAGGTGCGCGCCGAGCCAGTTGCGGACCTGCGGCTGGGCGACCGGGTGGCCGGTGACCGTCTTGATGTCCTTCAAGGCCGTGCCGGGCCTCACCAGCAGGGCGAAGGCGATCGGCAGCACGACCTCGCGGTAGATCATCAGCGGTTCGCCCTTGGCGAGCTCGTCGAGGGTGGCGGTGACGCCGCCCTCGACCGAGTTCTCGATCGGGACGAGCGCGCCCGCGGCCTGACCGCCGCGCACCGCGTCGAGCGCGACCGGCACCGACACCATCGGAACCAGCTCCCGCGTCGCGGCTTCCGGAAGCGTGCGGAGGGCGGCCTCGGTGAACGTTCCCTCGGGGCCGAGATAGGTGTAGCGCGTCGCCGACATACCGTCACCCTAATGGGCCTTGTCCAACCCGGCTCACGACCGTGGAAGCACGGCCCCTATGGCTGCCTCTCGGTCGCTCGGCATCCGTAGCCCCGGAGGGTGCCCCCTCAGCCGCGGGCATCCGCAGTCCCGGAGGGTGCCCCCTCAGCCGCCGGCATCCGCAGTCCCGGAGGGTGCCCCCTCAGCCGCGGGCATCCGCAGTCCCGGAGGGTGCCCCCTCAGCCGCCGGCGTCCGCAGCCCCGAAGAAGGCCTCTCAGCCGTCGGGAGCGGGGCAGCCGAGTTTCCGAAGGACGCCCGACCGCGGGGCACCGGCCCCCGACCCCTCAGCCCTCCAGCAACCGCTGCCCCACGTACTCCCCCTCCGCCGCCCCGCCCGGCACCGCGAACAGGCCGCTCGACTCGTGGCGGATGAAGGTGGAGAGCGCGTCGCCGCGGTCGAGCTTGCGCTGGACGGGGACGAAACCGCGCAGCGGATCGGCCTGCCAGCAGACGAAGAGCAGGCCCGCGTCGGGCACCCCCTCCGTGTCGATCCCGTCGTGGAAGGAGAACGGGCGGCGCAGCATCGCGGCGCCGCCGTTCTGGTCGGGCCGGGTGATCCGGGCGTGCGCGTTGATGGGGACGACGAGATTGCCGTCGGTGTCGGTCTTGTCGAGGTTCATCGCGGTCGTCTCGGTGCCGCCCGACAGGGGTGCCCCGGTCGACTTCTTCCGGCCGATGACGTTCTCCTGGTCCTTGACCGAGAGCTTCTCCCAATCGTCCAGGAGCATGCGGATACGGCGTACGACGGCGTACGAGCCGTTCGTCATCCACGCCGGGTCGCCGGAGGCGGGCACGAAGATGCGCTGGTCGAAGTCGGACTCGGAGGGCTTCGGGTTGCGGGTGCCGTCGATCTGGCCCATCAGGTTGCGAGCCGTCATCGGCTGGGCGGTGGCCCCGGGCGAGCGGTTGAAGCCGTTCATCTGCCAGCGCACCCGGGCCGCGCTCCCCGCGTCCTTCTGGATCGCACGCAGGGCGTGGAAGGCGACCAGGGCGTCGTTCGCGCCGATCTGCACCCACAGGTCACCGTTGCTGCGCGCTTTGTCGAGCTGGTCGGAGGAGAAGTCGGGCAGCGGGTCGAGGGCGACCGGGCGCTGCTTCTCCAGTCCCGTACGCGCGAAGAAGCTGTACCCGAAACCGAAGGTGACCGTCAGGGACGACGGGCCGGCGTCGCGCGCGACGTCCGTGTCGTCGTGCGCGGACGCCTCGCCCGCCATCAGCCGCTGGGCCGTCGTCGACCAGCGGCGCAGCAGCGCGGCGGCCTCCTTACGGCCCGCGCCCGCCGCCAGGTCGAAGGCGACGAGGTGGCCGCGCGCCTGGAGGGCGGTGGTGATGCCGGGCTGATGTTTCCCGTGAAACATCACCGTGTCCGTGCCGAGCGAGGCCAACGGTGTGGCCTTGTCGGCGGAGGGTGCCGCCGCGTATCCCGCGGCGCCTCCGGCCGCCCCCAGGGCGAGACCGGTGGCACCGGCGGTGCCGAGCAGCCGGCGCCGCGAAAGGACCCCCCTAGGAGAGGGCTCCTGGGAAACGGCCTCCCCAGGAGAGGCGTTTTCCGAATCGACTCCCCTAGGAGAGGTCACCTTCGGGGAGGTCACCTTGGGAGACGCACCAGAGGTCTCCGAAGTCCGAGGAGACTTCTCAGAGGTCTTCCCAGAGGTCTTCCCGGAGTTCTTCTGAGAGGCCTTTTCGGATGCCTCCTGGGAGGACGCCTCCGGAGTGGACTGGTCAGCCATGGTGAGGTTCAGCCGATCTGCGCGTTCTTGTTCACGGTCGCTTGGTCGATGTCGGAGGTCCGTACGGTCACCGCGATCTTCCAGTCGCCCGCCATGGGGATCTGCACCCCGCTCGCCGACCAGTGTCCGGTGGCGATGCGGTCGGGGGTCACGGGCAGCGGGCCGATGTCCTTCGCGGTGAGTGTGAAGGCGACCTTGACCTCGGGCACGTCGAAGGCCTTGCCGTTCGGGCGCTCCACGAAGACGTGCATCTCGTTGCCGCCGACGCGGGCCGGGTCGAGGGTGACTTCCACGGTGCCCTTGCCGTCTTCGCCGCCGGTGTCGAAGGGGAACTTCAGGGACAGCGGTCCGGAACGCTGGGAGGCGGACGCGGTGGCCTGCTTCGCCGCTTCCTCCGTACGCCCCGGCTCGGTGGTCGTCAGCGCGGTCGTGACCGCGAGCAGCACGATGGCGACACCCGCCTCGGCGAGCACTGAACGGCGCAGTCCCGTGCGGTGCGGGTCGGCGTCGCGCAGCCGCTTGTCGCGCGCGGTGGCCACGGCGGCCCGCTGCCGGGCGAGCTGAGCGGCGCGCCTGGAGTCCGCCGAGTCGGCCAAGTCCGAGTCTGCCGAGTCGGCCAAGTCCGAGTCCGCAGACTTCGCCGAGCCCGCGGAGCTTGAGGAGCCCCGGCGCCGCGCGTCCCCGGCGTCCGTGAGAACCGTCGACCGCTTCTTCTCGCGCTGCTCGACCACGGCCGCCACGGCCTCTGCGGCCGGTAGTTCCGACAGCTGCCCGGTCCAGCGTCGCGAGATCCACGCGATGCCCACGAGGAGGGCCACCAGGCCGATCTTGACGAGCAGCAGCTGCCCGTACGTCGTGTCGGTGAACGCCGACCAGGAGCCGACCTGGCGCCACGACTGGTAGATCCCGGTCGCGACCAGCGTGAGGACGCCGCCGAACGCGACGCGCGAGAAGCGTCGTACGGCCGCCGCCTCGATCTGTGCGTCCACCGGCGCCCGGAACAGGGCGACCAGCAGTGTCGCCAGGCCCCCCAGCCAGACGGCGACGGCCAGCAGGTGCAGCACGTCGACGGGCATCGCGACACCGGCCTGGATACCGGTCGAGGCGTGTTCGGCCATCGCCCACGTCGCGGCCAGGCCCGCCGCGACGACGACGCCGCCGATCGCGAGCCCGAAGGTGAGGTCCTTCTTCTCGGCGGCCCTGTCGGCTGCGTCCGCGGCTGAGTCCGCGGCGGCGTCGGAGGTGTCGTCAGCCGCACCGTCCGAGATGTCCGCGGCGGCCTCGTCCCGCTTCACGTACGCCCCGAAGAGCACGGCGATGAAGAGCGCCGCCGCGGCGAGCAGCAGCAGCCGCGAGACCAGCGCCGCTCCCGACTTGGTCTGCAGTACCTGCCCGAGCAGCGTCAGGTCGAAGATGTCGGCGACCTTGCCGGAACCGACGTACGAACCGCGCAGGAGCAGCAGCGCGAGCGTGGCGCCGGTCAACGCGAGCCATCCGGCGACCACGAGCCGCTGCACCGGCCGGACTCCGGCGCCGCGCTGCCAGCAGGCCAGTACGAAGGCCGCGCCGCCGACGAGGAGGATGAAACCGGCGTACGAGATATAGCGCGCGAAGCCATACAGCGCGCCGACGATCCCGCCGCCCACCGCCTGGTCGGACAGTGCGACGGAGGTCTGCGAGGGCGCGCCGATGGAGAAGGTGAAGGCGCCCGAGACGGGGTGGCTGTCCGCCGACACCACCTGGTAGGTGACGGTGAACGTGCCGTCGGGCAGCCCCGAGTGGAGCTTCACGCCGTACGTGGTGCCGCTCAGGTTGGTCGCTCCGCCGGTGTCGACCCGCTTGCCCTTGGGGTCGAGGACCTGGAGCGAGCCGTCGTTCATCGCGACCTTCTCGGAGAAGGTGAGCGTGACCTGGGCGGGCGCCTTGGTGACCACCGACCCCTGCTGTGGGTCGCTCCCGGTCAGCGCGGCGTGCGCGGAGGCGGGGGCCGCGCCGGCCAGGAGCGCGCCGGAGACGGCGAGAAACACCAGCAAGAGGGTCCGGAAGCTCCGGAAGCCCAAGAAGCTCCCGTCGCTCCGGAAGTTCCTGATGCTCTGCACGTTCCGGAAGCGGGAGGCGATGGTCTGCGTCACGGTGATCCCTCCCTCAGTGCCCGGTCTTCGGGCTGTACGTCGCGGACTTCACCGGCATGGAGATCCGCACCGTGCCCGACTTGGCGAAGTGCAGCTCCACGGACACCTTCTCGCCCTGCTTCGGCTTGTGGGTGAGCTTTTCGAACATGAGGTGGTTGCCGCCGCTCGCGAAGTCCAGCGTGCCGTCCTTGGGCACGGCGAAGGACTTCTCCTCCTCCATCGCGCCGCCCTTGGTGGCATGCAGCGTGACGTCGTCCGAGAGGTCGCTGGTGACCGAGGTCAGGGTGTCGGCGCCGCCGGAGTTGGTGACGGTGAAGAATCCGGCCGCCATGGAGTCCATGCTCGGGGCGGGCATGTAGGCGCCGGTGACCTTCAGTTCGGGCTTGGCGGAGGAGTCCTTGTCGTCCGAGCCGCATCCCGCCAGTGTCACCGCCACGGCTATGACCACCGCGCAGCCGGCGAGCGGCCGGGGGGAACGGCCGGGACGGCTCACGGGTTCTCCCCCTTGATGATCTTGGGGAGGTCCTTGGTGTAGTCGTCGACGGTGGCGTCCTCGCCGTACAGCACATAGCCCCCGTCGGTCTTCGGCGAGAACGCGATGACCTGGGTGCCGTGCACGGAGACGAGCTTGCCGTTCTTGTCCTTCGACGTCGGCTCGATGGAGATGCCCAGGGTGCGGGCGCCGGCCTGGACGGTGGCGAAGTCGCCGGTCAGGCCGACGAAGTCGGAGTCGATGCCCTTGAGCCACTTGCCGAGCGCGGCCGGGGTGTCGCGGCCCGGGTCGGTGGTGACGAACACGACGCGGAGTTTGTCCTGCTCGGACTTGGGCAGCTGCTTCTTGGCCACGGCCAGGTTGTTCATCGTCAGCGGGCAGACGTCGGGGCAGTGGGTGTAGCCGAAGTAGATCAGCGTCGGCCGGCCCTTGGTCTCCGCCCGGAAGTCGTACTTCTTGCCGTTCGTGTCGGTGAGCACGAGGTCAGGCTTCTCGAACGGTTTGTCGAGGACCGTCGCGGCCTTGCCGGAGCCGGACTCGGCGGACACGTCGGCGATCGGCTTGTTGCTGTCGTCGCCGCTGCCGCAGGCGGAGAGGGTCAGAGCGGCGGCGGCGAACAGGGCGGCCGCGGCATACGTCTTCTTGCGCATAGAAAAATGTCCCAGATGTGAGAACTCCGGCGCGCACCGGGGTCGTGCGAGGCCCGGACGGTGATGTCGTGAGGCCCGACCGGACATGTGGTGCGTACGACACCCGGAAGGCGATGTCGTACGCACGAGGCCCGGACGGTGACGTCGCACGACGTCCCGGTGCGCACCGAAAGGGGTAGTGCCTCAGGCGTTCGTACGCCGACGGCCGGCCAGCACGCCGTACGCCACGCCCGCCACGCCGACGACGATGCCCACGACGCCCAGCACACGGGCGGTGGTGTCGCTGCTGTCGGAGGAGGACGCGGCCTCGGTGGTGTCCTTGGCCGGCGCCTCGGTGGCGGAGGTGTCCTCGGCGCTGCTGGATCCGTGGTGGCCCGACTCGGACGCGGCGGAGAGCGCGAGCACCGGTGCCGGGTTCTCGGGCTCCGCCTGGCCCTCCTTCTGCGGCTCGATCCAGCGCACGACCTCCTTGTTGGAGTACGTCTGGACGGCCTTGAATACGAGCTGGTCGGTGTCTTCGGGGAGCGCGCCGATGGAGAGCGGGAACTTCTGGAAGAAGCCCGGCTCGATGCCCTTGCCGCCGGCGGTCCAGGTGACCTTGGTGACGGCCTCGTCGATCTTCTCGCCGTGCATGGTGAGCGGCTTGGCGAGCTTGGACTTGGTGACCTTCACGGTCCATCCGTCGATCGGCTCCGGCATGACGGAGGCGAGCGGGTGGTCGATCGGGAAGTTCACCTCGAGCTTGGTGGTCGAGGCGTCGTCGTGCTCGTTCGGGACTTTGAAGTTCACGACGGCGTAGTCGCCCTTGGCGGCCGTGCCCTCGGGCTGCACGCTCACGTGCGCGAAGGCGGGGGCGGACAGGGCGAGGACGGCCGAGGCGGCGAGGGTGCCGGCGGCGGCGATACGGGAAGCCTTCATGGAAGGGAACACTCCACTTTCAGTCCGGTGACAGGGGATGCGCGTGCGACGTGGCGCCCCCTGGGGCGGCATGGCATGCACGCGCGCGTGCCGCACGACGGCGTCCCCTTCGTGGAGTGGCGCGTCGTGTCAGGCAGCGAGGACGAATGCGGTGGAGGCAGGCGGTCCGCGCCGGATGACGGTGTGCTGGAGCGCGGTCGTACGCGGCTTCGGGGGCGCGAGCGGCGCGGTGCACAGCGTGCGCGCCACCTCGGGCGCCCCCGGAAGTCCGGTCCGCAGGGCGCGTACGAGTGCGAGCGCGGCGCGCAACGACCGTACGAGCGCCCCTTCCGTGACCCCCTGCGCGGACAGCCGCATGAGACGCAGCAGCGCCATGTCCCCGCGGCGCAGCACCCATCCGGCGGCGACGGCCGCGAGGACGTGGCCGAGCAGCATCGGCAGGGAGGGCAGTACCGACATCGAGGAGCCCACCGTGGTGGACAGGGCGTCCGCGGGGTGGTGCATGGACTGGGTCATGCCCGACGCCATGCCCGACGTCATGCCGCTGGTCATGTCGCCCGTCATGCCGGTGTCGATCCGCGCCTCGGCGAGGATCTTCTGGGCCTGCGCGGGGCTGATCGCCGCCGCGGTCGTGCCGCACACGAGGCGCGCGGCCCGCTCGACGAGCGAGACATCCGATGCCATGGACATGCTGCCCGACATCGGCATACTGCCGGGCCGGCCGAGACCGAAGAGCGTGTGCAGCACCGTCTGGCCGACCGCGAGAACCGCCGCGATGCCCGGCAGCGAACGCTCGCGTCCCGCCAGCGGGGCGGCGACGGCAAAGACCGCGAGGAAGCCGGCGCCCAGCGTCCACAGTGGGATCGTGGCGCAGGAGGCGAGCGCATGACCGGCCGCGGCCAGCACGACGCAGACCGCGGCGAACACCGCGGCCCGCAGAATCCGGAGGTCGAATCCGGAGCGTGCCGAACGCTGGTGGGGGGCAGTCATGGCGGCCTTATCATCGCACTGGCCTTACCCGCCCCCTACAGCAGGTGCACAAGAAGCCGTGGCGATCGCATGGTGCCGTACACCCCGCGAGTGCCTTTCTGGCCGACGAAGCGACGGATGCCCTGCCAGCTGCCGTATGGCCGGCCAAGCGACGGGCGCCGGCCGGAGGCCGTACGACCGCGGAAGCGACGGGCGCCCGCCAGATGCCGTACGACCGGCGAAGTGGCGGATGTCCGCCAGATGCCGTACGGCCGGAGAAGTGGCGGATGGCCGCCAGATGCCGTACGGCCGGCAAGGCGGTGGATGCCCGCCAGATGCCGTACGGCCGGCAAGGCGGTGGATGCCCGCCAGATGCCGTACGACCGGCGAAGCGACGGGCGCCGCAAGGTGATGTGCGGCCGGCAAACGACGTGTGACCCGCGAGAAGACGTACACCCCTGAAGATCACCTCATGGAGGGAGAGCCGCCCGCGCATACACCGATCCCGGTGGCACGCGCATCCGCCGTATGGGCGGCATCACGACAACTGCGCGATTGCGCGCGGGTGCTTGCGGCAATACGTAACGGTATGTCGAGCCGCGGCCGGGAGGCTGGAGCATGAGCATCTGGTGGTCACTCCATTTGCGGCGCGAGGCTGCGAGCGTTCCGCTCGCCCGTCGCCTGCTGCTCGGCACCATGGAGAGCGCGGGCGTCGACCCGGACGTCTCGTACGACCTCTCCGTGGCCCTCAGCGAGGCCTGTGCCAACGCCGTCGAACACGGCGGCGGGGACGCGGCACACGGCGCCTCCTCCGAGGCCTACCGGGTGACCGCCTACCTCGACGGCGAGACGTGCCGTATCGAAGTCGCCGATTCCGGCCCCGGTTTCCCGGTGAGCCGTGCCCGCGCCCCGATCCGTCCGTCGCGCGTTGATGCCGAGCACGGCCGCGGGCTCTGTCTGATCCAGGAGCTCGCCGACCACGTCCGGATCGACAACAAGCCGGGGCGGGGCGGGACGGTGGTCAGCTTCGACAAGATCCTCAAGTGGAAGAAGGACCCTTCGTTGCTGATGGCCTAGCCCGCTGAGCTCGTTGCTGACGGCCTAGCCCGCTGAGCTCGTTGCTGACGGCCTGGTCCGCTGAACAGCGGCGAGGTCTTCGACCGCGTCGCCGGCGACCTCGGCCGCGCCCCTCGGTCTGCGGGAGCGCTAGAAGCGGCAGACTGCCGCTGCTGTTACGCGGCTTGCCGTTCTATCGGACCGGCGCCGGGCGGTCCGCCCGGCGATGTGCGGGGCCGGTCTCGGGGACTCCGGCTTTCTCAGGTCCCATAGGTCAATCACAGTGCACCCCCATGTCCTTGAGGGCTGACGTTCCTAATTTTCCCAGCATGACGGGAAGCCACAAAGACAAGTCGATCACCCGCCGCCGCGCCCTCGCGGTGACCGGAGGCACGGTCGCCGCCGGAGGCCTCGCGGCCGCCGGATACCAGGCGGCGTTCGCCGACGAAACGACCGGCACGGACGCGCAGGCCACCGCCTCGGCGAGTTCCAGCGGCGGCACGTGCGTGCTGATGTCCAGCGTCACCGAGGGTCCGTACTACCTGGACGGCGCCCTGGTGCGGAAGGACATCACCGAGGGCAAGAGCGGCGTTCCACTGACGCTGCGCATCACCGTTCAGGACACCACCGACTCCTGCGACCCGGTCTCCGGCGCCGCCGTGGAGATCTGGCACTGCGACGCCTGGGGCTACTACTCCGGCTACACCACCGCCAACCCCGGCGGCTCCGCACCCGCCGAGAGCGAGGACGGCTCCACCGCCAACGACCAGACCTACCTGCGCGGTTACCAGATCGCCAACGCCAACGGAGTCGTCAAGTTCGAGACGATCTTCCCCGGTTGGTACACGCCGCGCACCTGCCACATCCACGTCAAGGTGCACACCGGCGGCGAGAAGGAGGACGGCACCTACGAGGGGGGCACGGTCAACTACACCGGCCAGCTCTTCTTCGACGACGACGTCGCCGCGGAGATCTTCGCCCTGGAGCCCTACTCCCAGCACACCGGCAGCTACACCGAGCTCGCCGACGACATGGTGTACGACGGCGGAGGCGCCGCCAGCGGTCTGCTCACCCTCAAGCCCGTGCACAAGAAGGACCCGTCCAAGGGCTACAAGGGGCTCATCACCCTGGGCATCGACCCGGACGCCTCGAACGACGGTGCCGGAAGCGGCGCAGGCGGCACTCCCCCGAGCGGCGCCCCGAGCGACGTCCCGACCGGTACGCCGCCGAGCGGCGCCCCGAGCGACAGCGCCTCCCCGTCCGCCTCGTCCGCCTCGGCCTCCTCGTAAGGTACGCCGATGAGCAGCCGCGAGGACGAGACGCTGGCGCAGGCCGCCGTGGCCGCGCTGACCGGGCAGCTGGAGCTGGCCCCCAAGCCCGGCCTGCCGGACCCGCGCGATCTCGGCGCCCCGGCCCCTCACCAGGACCACCGCGCCCTGCGCTGGTCGGCCAAGGCGCTGGCGCCCGGCCTCGCGGCGATGGCGGCCGCCGCCCGCCGCATCGGTCGGCCCACGCCCGAACTCCGCTCGGAGCTGGGCGCGATCGGCCGGTCCACCGAGCACTCGGTTGCCCTGGCGGGCGGCGGCCACCGCGGCGCCCTGTGGGCCCTCGGGCTGCTGGTCGCGGCCGCGGCCCTGGAACCCCGTGCCACCGGGAACGACGTCGCCACCACCGCCAAGCGGATCGCGGCGCACGCCGACCGGCGGGCACCGCGGCGCCCCTCACGCGGGTCGTCCGTCTCCGCGAAGTACGGCGCCGCCGGGGCGCGGGGTGAGGCGCGCGCCGGATTCCCGCATGTACGGCGGGCGTTGAACGCCCTCGCCGCCGCCCGTACGGTCGGCGAGCCCGAACCGTACGCCCGGCTCGACGCCCTGCTCACCGTCATGTCCACCCTCCAGGACACGGAGTTGCTGTACACCGCCGGCCCCCTCGGGCTCCGCCATGTCCAGGCGGGCGCCCGTGGGGTGCTGGAGGCGGGCGGCACCTTCACGGAGGCGGGGCGCGAGGCCCTGTCCGCCCTCGACGACGACCTCCACGCGCGTGCGTGGAGCCCGCGGGGGAGCGGAGCGCTGCTGGCGGGGGCGCTGTTCGTGGATTCGTTGCCGGTGGTGGTCAGTTCACCGGCGCGGGCCTCCTAGCGCCCGCGAGGTCACGTGCCCGGCGTCGGAGCTGGACTCGAGGTGGAGCCGCTGACCGGAGCTTGCAGGGTGCCCCATTCCTGGGGAAGGGCGCCGCCCCCAGCGGCACGTATGCCTCCAGCGGCACGTATGCCCGCAGCGGCACGTATGCCCGCAGCGGCGCGCATGCCCCCAGCCGCCTCGGCCCACCTCACCGCCGGACCCATCCCGTACGAGGCCCCCGCCATCAGTCCGCCGAGCAGCAGCCAGCCCGGCGTCCCCCAGCTCACCAGCAGAGCCGTCAGGACCAGTGGGCCCATCGTGCGGGCCACCGTGACGCCTGTGCCGAAGAAGCCCTGGTACTCGCCCATGCGGTCGGCCGGGACGAGGTCGAAGGCCAATTGCCAGGAACCCGCGGACTGCTGCATCTCGGCGACGACTTGGAGGACCGCGCCCGCCACGAGGATCCCGGCCGCGACCCACGGGGAGGCGCCGGAGGACAGGGCGAAGACCGCGCAGGACGCCAGCATGACGAGCCCGGAGCGGCGTATCGCGCGCGTGGCGGTCGTGAGGCCCGTGACACCGCGGGCCATCCGTACCTGGAAGACCATCACCGCACCGGTGTTGAGCACGAACAGCGCCGAGACCAGCCAGGCGGGCGCCTCGGTGCGTTCGGTGATCCACAGCGGGATGCCGAGGCTGAGCAGCGGCATCCTGAGCAGCAGCACGGTGTTGAGGAACGTGACCAGCACATACGGGCGGTCACGCAGGACGCCGGGTCGGGCAGGATCCTGGACCGCGACTCCGTCTCCTTGCCGCCCATGTCTCTGGAGCGCGACTCCACGCCCGCGCCGCAAGGCGACCCCCGACGGTGGGGACGTCGGTGGCACCGGCGACGGCGGTGGCACCGGCGACATCGGTGGCACCGGCGGCAGCCGCAGCAGCAGCGCCGCGCACAGCAGGAAGCTCACCGCGTCCAGGGCGAACACTCCGAGATAGGCGGCCCGCGTCCCGGCATGCAGGGCGAGCCCGCCGAGCCCCGCGCCCACCGCCAGACCGGCGTTGAGCGTCGACTGGAGATGGGCGAGCAGCCCGGTCCGCTCCTCGGCCGGCACCAGCCCCGCGAGCAGCGCCTGCCGGGCCGCCGCGAGCCCGGACTGCGCGGACGCGTACGCGCACGCCGCGAGGACGAAGGGGACGAAGCCGCGGACGACCAGGAAGGATGCCACCGCTGTCGCCGTCGCCAGCGCCAGCAGCACCGCCGTGCCACGCGGTCCGCGTCGGTCGGCGAGCCGGCCGAGCGGCACACCCAGCAGCGAGCCGATCGCCCACGCGACGGTCAGTCCGAGCCCCACGCGCGCGGGGGCGAGCCCCACCACATGCGTGAAGTACAGCGCGGAGGTCACGTAATAGGCGCCGTCCCCCACGGAGTTGCCCAGCTGGGCGAGAGCGAGGTCGCGCTGCGGGCCGGCGGGCGGCACAAGGCGGCTCGACCTGAGTGGTGCTGCCGGATGCGTCATGTCTTCGACGCTACGGGCCGGATGGACCGCTCAACAGGCCCATTCCTCATGCCTTTTCATGACCCACTTCACGATCACCCATGACATCTGTCAGAACGCGCAGGCCCTCAGCCCGTCCAGCTCCCACCGGCTGCACGCGGCGCCCAGCTCCCCCCGGCCTCACCCTCCGTCCAGCACCCGCCCCAACACCTCCAGCGCCTCGGGATACACCCGCTCCCGCGGCGTCCCGTACCCCACGACCAACCCCTGTGGCCGGTCCTCGCCGGGTGCGTGCCAGTGGTCCCCCAGGTTCCCGACCGCGAGCCCTTCCTCCTCCGCCCGGGCCAGCGTCTCCGCCTCGTCCGCCACCTCCACCAACGCGTGCAGGCCCGCGGCGATCCCCCGTACGCTCCTGCGCGCCCCCAGCCGGTCGAGGAGCTGGTCCCTGCGGCGCCGGTAGCGCAGCCGGCACGCGCGCACATGGCGGTCGTAGGCGTGGCTGTCGATCATCTCGGCGAGCGCCAACTGGCCGATGGACTCGGTGTGGTGGTCGCTGTGCAGCTTGACGTCGGCCACCGCGTCGACCAGGTGCGGCGGCAGCACCATCCAGCCGAGGCGCAGCGCGGGCCCGAGTGTCTTGGAGGCCGTGCCCAGGTAGACGACATGGCCTGGTGCCATCCCCTGGAGGGCGCCGACCGGCTGCCGGTCGTACCGGAACTCCCCGTCGTAGTCGTCCTCGACGAGCAGCCCGCCGCGCGCGCGTGCCCAGTCGGTGAGCGCCCGTCGCCGCTCGGGGTGCAGGGTCACGCCGGTCGGGTACTGGTGCGCGGGCGTGACGACGACCGCGTCCGCCCCGACGGTGTCCCACCCGTCCGCGCGGGCTCCGCGTTCGTCGACCGGCAGCGGCACCACGCTTCCGCCGCCCTTGCGCACCACATCCCGGTGGAAGGGCAGCCCGGGATCCTCCATGGCGACGGTCCCGCCGTCCAGCACGCGCGTGAGGAGCGCGAGCCCCTGTACATAGCCCGAAGTGATGACGATCCGTTCGGGCGGCGCGATCACTCCTCGTGCCCGCCCCAGGTAGCCCGACAGCGCTGTGCGCAGTTCGATCCGACCGCGCGGGTCCCCGTAGTCGTACGCCAGGGAGGGCGCCGTCGCGATCGCCCGGCGCAGGGCGCGCAGCCAGGCCGCCGCCGGGAACGTACCGACGTCCGGGCTGCCGGGGCGTAGATCGAAACGGGGTGCACGCGCGCGTGCCCGCCCGAGCGGCGCCTCCAAGGAAGCGGCCGGCAAGCGGGCGACCTCGGTGCCCGACCCTTGGCGCGCCGTCAGGTACCCCTCGGCGATCAGCTGGTCGTACGCCCCCTTCGCCGTCCCGCGCGAGACGCCCAGCTCGGCCGCGAGCCGCCGGGTCGCGGGCAGCCGCGTGCCCGGAGTGAGCCGTCCGTCGCGCACGGCGTCCCGCAGGGCCCGCTCGAGCCCGGCCCTGCGCCCCGCCGTGGCGTCGGGTTCGAGATGCAGGTCCACCCCGACGCCGGACCAGAAGTCGTCCAAGTCGTGCAAGCCGTCCAAGCCGTCCACGGAAAGCCGCCCCCTAGGCACGCCGAAGCCTGGGAGCCACTCGAAGCCCCTAGGCACACCGAGACCCCGGGAGCCACCGAAAGCCCCCTGGGCACACCAAAACCCCGAGAGCCACCGGAAGCCCCCTGGGCACACTGATGGCCGGGTACCCAGCAGGGCACCCGGCCATCAGTCTCGTATCAGCCCCCGCGGAGGCAGTGTGTCAGCCCTCGTGGGGCACTGTGTCAGCCCTTCAGGGACGCCATCCAGGCCTCGACCTCGTCGGAGCGGCGCGGGAGGCCCGCCGACAGGTTCCGGTTGCCGTTCTCCGTGACGAGGATGTCGTCCTCGATGCGGACGCCGATGCCGCGGTACTCCTCCGGCACGGTCAGGTCGTCCGCCTGGAAGTACAGGCCCGGCTCGACGGTCAGGCACATGCCCGGCTCCAGCGTGCCCTCGACGTACGTCTCGGTCCGCGCGGCCGCGCAGTCGTGGACGTCCAGGCCGAGCATGTGGCCGGTGCCGTGCAGGGTCCAGCGGCGCTGCAGGCCCAGCTCCAGGACACGCTCGACCGGGCCCTCGACCAGACCCCACGCGACGAGCTTCTCGGCGAGCACACGCTGCGCGGCGTCGTGGAAGTCCCGGTACTTGGCGCCCGGCTGCACGGCCGCGATGCCGGCCTCCTGGGCCTCGTACACGGCGTCGTAGATCTTCTTCTGGATCTCCGTGTACGTGCCGTTGACCGGCAGCGTGCGCGTGACGTCGGCGGTGTAGAGCGTGTGCGTCTCCACGCCCGCGTCCAGCAGGAGCAGGTCCCCGGAGCGCACGGGACCGTCGTTGCGCACCCAGTGCAGCGTGCAGGCGTGCGCACCGGACGCGCAGATCGAGCCGTAGCCGATGTCGTTGCCCTCGACCCGCGCGCGCAGGAAGAAGGTGCCCTCGATGTAGCGCTCGCTGGTCGCCTCGGCCTTGTCCAGGACCCGTACGACGTCCTCGAAGCCGCGCACGGTCGAGTCGACGGCCTTCTGCAGCTCGCCGGCCTCGAACTCGTCCTTGACGAGCCGCGCCTCGGACAGGAAGACCCGCAGCTCCTCGTCGCGCTCGGCGGTCACCTTGTCGGTCAGCGCCGACTCGATGCCGGCGTCGTAGCCGCGGACGACACGGACCGGGCCGGTGGCCTCGCGCAGCTTGTCGGCGAGCTCGCGGACGTCCGAGGCCGGGATGCCGTACAGCTGCTCGGCCTCGGTGAGGGAGTGGCGGCGGCCGACCCACAGCTCGCCCTGGCCGGAGAGCCAGAACTCGCCGTTCTCGCGGTCGGAGCGCGGCAGCAGGTAGATCGTCGCCTTGTGGCCGCCGTTCCCGTCCGGACCGGTGGCCGGTTCCAGGACCAGGACGCCGTCCTCGGTCAGGTTGCCGGTGAGGTACGCGTACTCGACCGAGGCGCGGAAGGGGTACTCCGTGTCGTTCGAGCGGGTCTTCAGGTTGCCCGCGGGGATCACCAGGCGCTCGCCCGGGAAGCGCGCGGAGAGCGCGGCACGGCGGGCGGCGGTGTACTCGGCCTGCGCGATCGGCTCCAGGCCGCGCAGCTCGGTGTCGGCCCAGCCGGACTTCATGCTCTCGGCCAGCTCGTCGGACACGCCCGGGTACAGGCCGTTCTTGCGCTGCTTGATCGGCTCCTCTTCGCCCGCTTCGTCAGCGGCGTCGTCGAGTACGGCTTCCGGGGTCTCCGGGTTGAGCGCCTCCGACACGGTCTGCCTCCTAGATACGACTCTGGACCCCCATCGTACGGTCGTACTGAAGGGGGCCCAGGGCCGAAGGGCCTGTTACGTACGGCTACCCGCGCCTCACTCGAAGCGCGCCGCCAGCAACACCACGTCCTCCTCGGAGTCCGCCTCGTCGAGCCCGTCCGGCAGCACACTCCGTAGAACGTGATCGGCGGTCGCGCCGGGGTCGTCGCGGATCGCCCTGGGAACGCTCGCCGCCGCCGCGTGCAGCCGGGCGAAGGCGCGGTCCATCGGGTCGCCGGTGCGGTGCAGCAGGCCGTCCGTGTAGAGCAGCACGGTCTCGCCCGGCTCGGCGGTCAGCTCGACGCTCGGCGCCTCCCAGCAGGCGAGCATCCCGAGCGGTGCCGACAGGGAGGTCTCCACGAAGTCCGTGCGCCGCGGGCCGATCACCAGAGGCGGGCTGTGTCCGGCGCCGGCCAGCGTGAGCTTGCGCAGCGCGGGCTCGCAGTACGCGAAGAGTGCGGTCGCCGAGCGGGCGGGTTCGGTGAGCCGCAGCAGCAGTTCGAGGTCGGACAGGACGGCGACCGGGTCCTCGCCCTCCATGACCGCGTACGCCCTCAGGGACGCCCTCAGACGGCCCATCGCGGCGACCGCGCTGGGCCCTGACCCGGTGACGGAGCCGACCGCGAGACCGAGCGCGGCGTCGGGCAGCGGCAGCGCGTCGTACCAGTCGCCGCCGCCGCGCGGACCGGTGCGGTGCCGGGCGGCGAGCTGGACTCCGGAGACCCGGGGCAGCCGTGGCGGAAGCAGCTCCTCGGAGATCGTCGTCATGCACGCGCGCGTGCGGTCCAGTTCCACCAGCCGTGCCAGGTGCTCGGTCGCGTACCGGACGTAGAGGCCGATGAGATGGCGCTGACGCTCCACCGGTTCGGCGGGTTCGTCGTAGAGCCATACGGCGGCGCCCAGTCGGCCCGCCGCCTCGGTGGCCAGGGGAAGCGCGTAGCTCGCGGCGTAACCGAGCCGGGCGGCCACCTCGCGGTGGCGGGGGTCGAGCCCGTCCTCGGAGAAGAGATCCGGCTGGGCGATCTCGCCCTCGCCGCCCGGCAGTCCGTCCAGGATCTTTCCGTACGACAGGGAGCTGCGCGGCACGGTCTCGATGTGACCGAGGTCGGCGCGGCCGAGGCCCAGGCCGATCGTGGTGTCGGGGCCGAGTCCGTCGCCCGGTTCCATGACGACGAGGCCGCGCCGGGCGCCCACGAGGGCGGCTCCGGCGTGCAGCAGCTCCTCCAGGGCGTCGCCCAGTGTCGCGGTGCGCGCGAGACGCTCGGTGAGTTCGTGAAGGGTGGTGAGGTCCGAGACCCAGCCCGCGAGGCGGTCTTGGAGAACTGCTCCGGGGCCGGTGGGAGATGTGGCCGAAGAGGCACCCGTGGCGGCAGACGTCGGCGCGACAGTGTGTGCGGGCGAGGGAACCGTTGAATCGATTCCAGCCACTTTCGGAAGGTGAGGGGAGTTCATGGCGTCCGGCTTTCCGACCGGTGCGTATTGCTCAATAGCATCGCAAACCCCCATGTCGTTCTGCGCCGCTAGCAGTGCCTCCACATGTACACGCACTCGTGAGGGGATGTCCAGCATTGTCCTGCTGGGATTCCTGGTGTCCATGAGACCGTCGGTAACCCTTGCGGGAAAACAAAGTTGGCTTAAAACTGACTCGGGTAACGGGTTATTGAGGTCGACTGGCCTCGTTCCACGGAGCGTCACAGCGGTCGTGATGGGTACGTACTCGGTGAAGGCCAGGGGTGGTTGGTATCCGCCCGGAACCTGGCGACGGACCCGGGCGTCTTAACCACCGACGACCGTGCCCCATCCTCCCGTGGCGGAGGCGGCAAGAAATACGCGGGACGGCAAAACGCCAGGCGCCGCCACCCCACGCCATGCCCATGCTTCAGACAGACGCAGTATGGACGCGGACGCAGCCAAATGCTCGGCCCAGAGGGGTTCCCCTTGCCTCCAGCAAGGGTGTGATGCGCCAGCAGGTACGCACAGTGAAGTGATCGACACATGGTGTGATGTGGTCCTCGGTGTTGCCAGGCGTGCAACGGAAAGGAACGAGCGCTCATGCGCGAGATCCTCGGAAGGCGACGCAGGCTCCTGTCCAGGCGGAACAACGGGAGGCCTGAGATGCTCAGCGCGGCCCTGACCTTCGCGACCGAATGGCAGTGGCCCGTGCTCCCGGGTGTGGCGGCGGACCCCCAGGGGCGAGCCCGCTGCGGATGCCCCGACCCGGAGTGCACGGTGCCCGGCGCTCATCCCTTCGACCCCGGCCTCCTCGCGGCCACCACCGACGAGCGCATGGTCCGCTGGTGGTGGACCAACCGGCCGTCGGCGCCCATCGTGCTGGCCACCGGAGGCAAGGCCCCCTGCGCGGTGAGCCTGCCCGCCCTCGCGGCGGCCCGCGCCCTCGACGCCCTCGACCGCAAGGGCATGCGTCTCGGCCCGGTCGTCGCGTCCCCCACGCGCTGGGCGATCCTCGTCGCGCCGTACTCCATGGAGCAGCTCGGCGAGTTGCTCTACACCAAGGACTACGTCCCCGGCTCCCTCCGCTTCCACGGCGAGGGCGGCTACGTCGCGCTGCCGCCGTCCGAGACCGGCCAGGGCGAGATCCGCTGGGAACGCGCCCCGCTGCCCGGCTCGGCCGCCCCCTGGGTGCCCGATGTGGAGGCCGTGGTGGACGCCGTGGTGGAGGCGCTCACTCGTACGGGTGTGAGCGCACCCGAGTTGTAGGGGCGCCCGGCGCGCGCTGAGCCGCGCGCCCGCCCCCGCTCGTTATCGTCCGCCTATGCTGCGTCATTCTGGGGGCCACCGCGCCTCATCGCCGCTGCGCGGCGGCCCGGACCCCCGAGGAGTCCGCCTGTGGGCGCTGGCAGGCGTCGCGGCGTTCATCGTCGCCCTGCCGCTGGCCGTGGCGTCCGCGGGCCCGGTGGGCGACGAGACCCCCGGAGCCGTACGCGGGAAGGCGCGCGCCGACAACAGGGCGCACGCTCCCGAACCCGCGCGCTCCCCCCTCCTGCTGGGTCTGGGTCTCGCCACCGCCGTCCGGTGCGGCCCCGAACTCTCCTCGCCCGACGGCATCGAGGCGCAGACCTGTGTCCTCAAGCAGGGTGAGGACACCTGGGCACGCACCTACTACCGCAACGCGACCGGCGACGAGCTGGACTCCGTACTGAGCCTCATGGGCCCCGGCGGCCGCACGGTGCAGATGAACTGTGCGGTGGGCGCGGAGGACGATCCGGGGGTGTGCGAGACGCCCAGGGAGCGCACGACGGGCGACGTGGGCGCGTACACGGCGGTCGCGGAGTTCGCGAAAGGCACCGGGGACCGCGGGCCGCTGTTGCTGCGCTCGGGGAGCAACTCGGGCCAGTAGCAAGGCCGTTGACGGCACAAGGGATTCCGCACATGAAAAGACCCGGTTGCTGGCGACGGGGGATGCACCAGCAACCGGGCTACTCGAACGGTAACAAGAGATCGGCGGTTCGCAAATTCGATCTCGGCTATTCGGACACGGATTTACCTGTCACAACGGGGAGTTGTGACAGGAGTCACCCGCTGGTGAGGACCTGACCAGCTGATCAGTCGGTCAGTTTCCCCGGCTGTGTCCCGGCTGAGGGTCAGCTGAGAGTCACCTGTCGGTTGGTGAGGCCGCCGCGCGCGCGGCGCTCGTCCGCGGTCAGCGGTGCGTCCGTGGCCAGAGCGGTGGTGAGACGCTCGGCGAACTCGGCCGCCGGCTTCTCGATGTCGTCCGCCGTGACGCCCGTCGGCAGGTCCCAGACCGGCACCGTGAGCCCGTGCGCACGGAAGGAGCCGACCAGTCGGGTGCCCTCGCCGAGACTCGACCGACCGGCCGCGTGCAGCCGCGCCAGCGCGTCCAGAAGCTGCTCCTCCGCGTACGGCATGACCCACCGCAGGTGGTTCTTGTCGGGGGTCTCGCACCAGTAGGCGGCGTCGACCCCGGAGAGCTTCACGGTCGGGATGGCGGCGGCGTTGGCGCGCTCCAGGGAGGCGGTCACCTCCGGCGTCGCGTTCTCCGCGTCCGGCACCCAGAACTCGAAGCCCGAGTGCACGACTGGCTCGAAGGCGCCTTCGGGGTCCAGCAGGTCCTGCAGCCGCGGTCCGCCGGCCGGGGCGCGCCGGCTCTCGACCGGTGTGCCGGGCTGCGCGGTGAGCGCGCGCTGGAGGGTCTCGGCCAGGTCGCGGCTGATGTCACCGGACGCCGTGTCGTTCTGCAGGCCGAGCAGGACCGTGCCGTCGTCGCGGCGCAGCGCGGGCCACGCCATCGGCAGGACGGTGGCGAGCGTCACCGAGGGGACGCCCTCGGGGAGGCTCTCCTTGAGCTTCAGCTCGACCGTCGCGGCGGGAACCAGCTCGCGCAGCGCGACCCAGTCGCCCTCGCCCGGCAGGCCCTCGAAGGGGCGGTGCACCAGCTCGGTCACGGCGTGCGCGGCCGCTCGGCCGTGGCAGGCCTTGTAGCGGCGGCCACTGCCGCAGGGGCAGGGCTCGCGAGCGCCGACAACCGGGATCTCCCCGTCGCTGAGCTGAGGCTGCTTGGCCTTCGTCTGGGGTCGCTTCTTGGCCATCGTGGGTGTCTCCCGATCACGGCTCGTCTCGTACGGGCGCGAGCCTAGCCGTTCGTACGAGGAGTGACGGGACCCTGTGGACAACGCACCGAGTCGTCCTGGGTCCGACCGGAACATGCGCTCCGCTCCGGCGACGCCTCGGTCCCGGTCCCGCTCGGTCATCCGGGGCGGTCTCGGTCCGGCTCGGAGCCGCTCCCGCTTCTCGCTCGGTCTCGGTCCGGGGGCGGTCTTTGGGCCGGGGCCCGCTTCAGGCCGGGCCCGCTTCAGGCCGGGCCGGCTTCAGGCCGGGCCGGCGTGCGGCTTCGGCCCGTGTGGGTTATGTCGGGCTGGGCTTCGGCCCGGTGTCAGTCCGTGCGGCTTCAGCCCGTTCGGCTTCTGTCCGGCTGGGCTTCTGCCCGGCCCGGTGTCAGTCCGTGCGGCTTCGGCCCGTTCGGCTTGTGTCCGGCTGGGCTCCGCCTGTGTCGGTCCCGGTCCGTGCGGCTTTCTGTCCCGCCCGGCTTCTGCCCGGGTCGTCTCGGTCCAAGTCGGCGAGCGGTTTCGATGCTGCCCGGTCGGTCTCGGTCCAGGTCGGCGAGCGGTTTCGATGCCGGCCGGCAACGGTCTCAGTCGACGTCGTCGAAGGCGTCCGCGAAGTCGAGGTCGGGTATGGAGGACACGGTCGGTGACGCGACGCGCGTAGCGAAGTCGTCGCGCCGACGCGGCGTTGTCGTGTCGTCCACGTCGTCCTGGATGACGACCCACACCGTGACCTCGCCGCGCGCGTTGTCCCTGACGCCCCAGTCCTTGGCCAGTGCCGTGATGATGTTCAGCCCGCGGCCGCCGTGCGCGGTGACCGAGGGCGTGGCCGGAACCGGGCGGGTCGGACCACCGCCGTCCGTCACCTCGACCGTGAGCCTTCCGGACGGATCGACGCGCCACGCGGCACGGACGTCGCCGTCCCCGGCCAGGGCGTCGCCCAGTGGTCTGCCGTGCCGGCACGCGTTGCTCAGCAGTTCGGAAAGGATCAGTACGGCATCGTCGACGACCGCTTCCGGCACGCCACCGGAACGCAGCTGATCACGCATCCGGTGTCTTGCTTTCCCCACGCCCGCAGGGCCATGGGGTACGGCCATGCTCGACGACGTGGGCACCTCCTGTGCCACCACCAACGCCACCCCCGAGACCTCCTTTGCCCCACGCCACGGAGTGGATGCCCCTTTGGACTGGACCGGAAACCGGCCAACCCACGTCTGCTGACGCACTCGTAACGATCGAATACGGAGCGAACGCGCCGGTGCACTCCCCGTAATCGCATGGCTGGAATTCGCCGGTGGATTCCTGCTGGATTCTGGGGTTCCGAAGGTGGTTTCTCAAGAGGTGGCGCGAAATCAGCGCCCCAGCCGGCGCAGTACCGCGCGCGGGCGGTTGGTGATGATGGCGTCGACGCCCAGCTCAACGCAGAGATCGACGTCCTCGGGCTCGTTCACGGTCCAGACGTGCACCTGGTGTCCGGCTCGTTTCAGCCGTTCGATGTATCCGGGGTGACTGCGTACGATCCGCATCGAGGGGCCCGCGATCCGGACACCCGCGGGCAGCCTGCCGTCGCGCAGCCGGGGTGAGACGAACTGCAGCAAATAGACCGTGGGCAAGGTCGGGGACGCCGCCCGGACGCGGTGCAGCGAGCGCGCCGAGAAGCTCATGACGCGTACGGGCGACTCGGCGGCGGTCTCCGGGGCATCAAGGCCGAAACGCTTCAGCAGAAGCAGCATTCGCTCCTCCACCTGGCCCGCCCAACGGGTCGGATGCTTCGTCTCGATCGCCAGCTCCACGCGGCGGCCCGCGTCGGCGACGAGTTCCAGCAGCCGCTCCAGGGTGAGGACGGAGGTGTCCTCCCGGTCCCCGGGGCCGTACTCCCAGTCGGGCGACTCGTCGCGGTTCTTCCAGGCGCCGAAGTCCAGCGCGGCGAGATCGGCGAGCTCCAGGGCCGAGACCGCTCCGCGGCCGTTGGACGTACGGTTGACACGGCGGTCGTGGACACAGACGAGATGGCCGTCCGCGGTCAGTCGTACGTCGCACTCGAGGGCGTCCGCCCCGTCCTCGATCGCCTTCTTGTACGCGGCCAGGGTGTGCTCCGGGGCCTCTTCGGAGGCTCCGCGGTGGGCGACGACCTGAATCGGATGCTGTCGTGCGAGGGTCACCGCGTCATGGTGCCACCGTCGGGGGGCGGGCGTGAGGCCTAAGACGTAATGAATTTGGATAATTAGTCGGAAAGGTCCGTTATAAAGGATGGCCCCGGACGCACAGGCACCGCTTATGGTGCCCTGACGTCCGGTGGGAAAAGCTAACGGCGTACAAAAGCACATGCACAGCTGAATCGCGCCGGACCGGCGACAAGCGTGAGTGAGCGTGAACCGAGTGCGACCGAGAACAACAGCCGTGGATCGAGGAGAAGAGCTGTGAGCACCGAGAACGAGGGCACCGTGGTACCCCCGGCCCCGTCCGCGCCTCCCGTGCCGGTGGAAACTCCCGCTGCTCCCGCGCAGAACGCTGCGCCCGAGGGGGGCGCACCGACCGCCCCGATCCCGGCGGTGCCTCCGAGCGCCCCCGGCGCGCCGGGGCAGGCGCCGGCGTACGCATCGGTGGGCGCAGGAGCCCCTGAGGCGCAGGGACACGGCTCCGGGCTGCCCGGAGCGCAGCACTCCGCCGCGGAGGCGGGCTGGCCGCCTCCGCCGCCCGCCACTCCGTCGTACGCCGACGGGGGCGGCTCGGGAGCGGGCGGCTGGGGTTCGTCGTACCACGAGCCCGCGCCGAAGCCGAAGAACGGGCGCGGCGGCCTGGTCGCCGCGATCCTGGTGGCCGCGCTGGTCGCGGGCGGCGTCGGCGGCGGTATCGGCTACTCGCTGGCCAAGAACAACGACAGTCCGACCGACTCCACGACGGTCTCCGCCCCGAGCAACAGCGGCGACGTGAAGCGCGCCTCGGGCACGGTCGCGAACGTGGCGGCCAGGGCGCTGCCGAGCACCGTCACCATCGAGGCCGAGAGCACCAGCGGCACGGGCGGCACCGGCACCGGGTTCGTCTTCGACACCCAGGGCCACATCCTCACCAACAACCACGTCGTGGCGGACGCGGTCGACGGCGGCAAGCTCACCGCGACCTTCCCCGACGGCAAGAAGTACAACGCCGAGGTGGTCGGCCACGCGCAGGGTTACGACGTCGCGGTCATCAAGCTCAAGAACGCGCCCTCGGACCTGAAGCCGCTCGCCCTCGGCGACTCCGACAAGGTGGCCGTCGGCGACTCCACGATCGCGATCGGCGCGCCCTTCGGCCTGTCCAACACGGTGACCACGGGCATCATCAGCGCCAAGAACCGCCCGGTGGCCTCCAGCGACGGCAGCGCCAGCAGCAAGGCCTCGTACATGAGCGCCCTGCAGACGGACGCCTCGATCAACCCGGGCAACTCCGGTGGCCCTCTCCTGGACGCGCAGGGCGCGGTCATCGGCATCAACTCGGCGATTCAGTCGTCGAGCAGCGGCGGCCTCGGCGGGACCAGCCAGTCCGGTTCCATCGGCCTCGGCTTCGCGATCCCGATCAACCAGGCGAAGCACGTGGCCCAGCAGCTCATCAAGACCGGCAAGCCGGTCTACCCCGTGATCGGCGCGTCCGTCTCCCTCGAGGAGGGCACCGGCGGCGCGAAGATCACCGAGCAGGGCGCGAGTGGCTCTGACGCGGTCAGCTCCGGCGGCCCCGCCGACAAGGCCGGCCTCAAGCCCGGCGACGTCATCACCAAGCTCGACGACCAGGTGATCGACAGCGGCCCGACCCTCATCGGCGAGATCTGGACCCACCAGCCCGGCGACACCGTCAAGCTGACCTACACGCGCGACGGCAAGACCCACACCGCGGACGTCACCCTGGGGCAGCGCGAGGGCGACAGCTGAGCCACGACGGCGGGCGGTGACCGGGCACTCCTGTCCGCAGGGGTGCCCCTACGAGCCGGTTTTCCGCCTGCCTGTCGTCGTGCTCGTTGGTCGCATCGAGAGCTTGTCGGCTCCGCTGGTCGGCTCCGCTGGTCGGCCCGCGCTGGGTTGCGGTGAATCGCCTTGGCACAGAGGCGGAACAAGAGACAGTCGACTCTGTCGAGGGTCAGGTTTGTCGGCAACTCCCGCTCTACCGCGTACCGGAGACAGTCGCCGAAGACCGTCCGCTTGCGGTTCACCGTGTCTCGGCTGCGGTCGTACCGTCCTGCCTTCAGCTTCAGCTTCGGCGAACCGTCGAGGTGTTCGGTGCCCAAGCCAGCTGAAGAATCTTGATCAATATGACAGATATCGGACTCGTGGCGGTTCATCCGTATGCGAGGCGGCCCGTAACTGTGCCTGGTCGGCCGCTATCGAGCCCAACTGGGTGTCGCAGAACGATAAATGACCCATCCGAATGTAGCGATTAGTCCAATATGTTCATAAATAGGCGTGTTTCGCTCAAATAAGCCTGTCGACCAGCTGCGGAGGAGTCAAGCTCGCACTCGGATTCGGGTGATTACCCGAACTTGTTGACTCAAGGAGCACGCAGATGAGTCCTGAGTACAGGACGACTTCGCTACTCGGGCCACTGGCGCGAGAGCGGTTCAAGAAGGCCGGAATGGTGGCCTCCCTGGCGCTGGTCGTGGCGACCGGCATGGTCAGCCCCGCCGTTGCGGCGGCACGCGGTGTGACCGACGACGCGGCCATGATGAGCCGCCGCGGCGGCGACAACTGCAAGGAAGAAAACGGCCAGCACAAGTCGTTGTCCAGTGTTCTCGCCTACGGCCAACAGGACGTCAAGGGCGACGACAAGGGCGACGGCAAGAACGGGTGCAAGGGCGCCACGGGGGCGACCGGCCCACGAGGGGCGACGGGAGCCACCGGCGCCACGGGTGCCACCGGCGCGACGGGCGCCACCGGGGCGACAGGATCAGCCGGGCCCTGCTCCGACATCGACGCGGTCCAGTTCAACAACAACTACGAACTGAGAGCTGCCCTGACCGGCGGCAACACCTACGCCGGCATCAGGGACATCAGTGGAGCCGTCCCCGGCTTCCTGTGGACCGACCTCAGTGACCTGGACAACTACCCCAGCACCGCCTGCGCCGTAGCCATCACTGAGCACAGCAACACGGCCAACAGCGTCAAGATCGATGTCCTGACCACGGGCGGCCAGGTCTTCGAGACGACCTGCTCCGAGACCAACTCGCCGCCTCCGCCGCCGATCCACCCCATCCTCTCCTGCACGAACTCCTGGGTCCTGCAGAATTCCCCGAGCCCGGGTGCCGTCAACAGCTAGCGCGGGTTTACGGGCAATCTGCGTAGGCAGCGCATGTAAGGCGTTGAAGGGGTGTCCGGCCGATCGCCGGGCACCCCTCACCCTTGCTGGGCTCCTTGATCACGCGGTGGCAGCCGTAGCCGTAGCCGTAGCCGCAGGCGCCGGGCCGGGGACGAAGCCCGAGTTTCCGGCTCCTCCGTACGCTGCCCGGCTCGCACTCAGGGCCTAGCTCTTCGACTTGCGTACGAGCAGGCTCACGGTCATCCCCGTCACCGATTGGCTACTGGACAACTCGTACTGGCTCTGCAGGGCGTTCGCCTGCCCTGGGTTGATGGCGGCGAAGGGGAAGTCGGCGCCCTGGGTCAGCAGCCAGATGCGCTGCTCGCCTTTGAGGCACAGGATCGGAAGGGCGCACTGGACCGCGTAAAGGTCGTTGATCGCGCTGGGGTCCTCGGCCCGGAAGACATCGCGCAACTTCAGGTCGCGGGGCAAATAGTACTGAACCCCGCTGTCGAGCTTCCATGTGTTCTCGCGGTCGTAGACGACGGCGTCTCCAGGCTGGTGGCGCTGCTTGATCACGTCGGCCGCCGCCGCGTAGTCGAGGGGCACGGGAGCGTCGTGCTCAAAAGGCTGTCGCATTTGACGCTGGTCGGGGAGCGTGAGGACGGCCAGCGCCGCCAGGAGGGCCGCGGCGGCTTTCCGGGAGCGGGATGCGGCGGCGAGACCGGCGCCGGCTAGAAGTGCCCAGGCCGGGAGGGTGAAGAGGACATAGACGTGGCGGAAGTAGGAGACCTCGCCGTGGGAGGCGAGCCAGACGAGGACAGGGGGTAGAAGGGCCCAGGTGCCGCACAGGAACAGGGGGGCCTTGCGTGGCGAGCGGGCCATGAGGGCGAGGGCGATCAGAGCTCCGGCGCACAGGGCGGAGGCGAAGACGTCACGGACGATGGAGAGAAGTGCCCAGGCGTCGGGCTCCGGGACCCAGTACAGCTGGCGGCGGACCTGGGACCGGCCGAGCAAGGCGACCGGGGTGACGCAGGCGGCGACGGCCAGAAGGGCGAGTCCGGACCTCCACCACAGGGAGCGGTTCTCTCGCGCATGGGCCGCGAGCACGCAGGCATGGGCGAGTACGACGGACAGTGCGATCAGGTGGAGGAGTCCGACGACGGCCAGCGTGAGTGAGTAGGCGGCCCATCGCCGGGAGCTTCGCGGGGCATCCAGCGCCCGAAGCAACAGAAGTGTCGCGAGGGCGACGGCGAAAATCACCAGAGCATAGCTGCGGGCTTCCTGGCCATAGCGGCTCACCGCCGGCACGACCGCGAAGATAATTCCGGCGAGAATTCCGGCACGATATCCGAAGAGCCGGTACCCGATGAGACTCAGGACGGACGCCGATCCGGCCACGGCCAATGCAGTGGGGAGTCGCAGGGAAATGACGGAATCACCGAAGAGTCCCACCCACAGATGCATCAGCAGGTAATACGTGCCGTGTACGGCGTCGACGTTCTGGAGAGTGGCGAGGATCTGACCGGTGCTTCGGTTCACCATGTCCCAGGTGACCAGTTCGTCGCGACCCAGCAGGGAGTCGGTCAGCCCGTGGCTGGTCAGGCCCAATGTGAGGACGAACGGCCACAGCCACAGCCCCGTCCGATGTCTTCTGTGCTTGATCGCCTCAGCGCTCTGGATTTCTTCGCGCGGAAGGGGAAGTGGCGCGGTGACTACCATGAAAATCTCCCATGCCCTGCAGCAGGAACTGCTCACTTATACACAGGTCCGGGCAGCTGGGACGGCAATCCGGTCAGGCCATCACCTGTATGGACGTTAAGTCCGTGGTGGCGGTCCTTGTGCGGGGTTCCATGGCTCAGTAAATTCACCCACCGATCCTCTTCGTTACAGAAAAGAAGAAGTCATGAAAACGGTCTGCCTTAATATGATCGTCAAGGACGAGGCGCATGTGATCCGACGCTGCCTCGAATCTGTGCGCCCTCTTGTCGACACATGGGTGATCCTTGATACGGGCTCGACCGACGGCACTCAGGACGTCATCCGTGAAACTCTCGCCGACCTGCCCGGGGCGCTGTACGAGAGCCCTTGGAAGGGCTTCGACCTGAGCCGCAGCGAGGCGATCGAGCTGGCCCGGGGTAGCGCGGACTACCTGCTGTTCATCGATGCCGACGACGTGATGGAGACCGTTCCCGGCTTCACGGTGCCGGAACTGACCCATGACTGCTACGACTTCGAGGTGCGCCACGGCCCCGTCGTCCACTGGCGCCCGACGATGGTGTCGACCCGTCTGCCTTGGCGGTACGTCGGAGTGCTGCACGAGTACCTGGAGTGCGACACGAGCTTCAGCCGGGCGACCCTCGAAGGCGCCCGCATGGTCATCATGGGCGGTGGTGGGCGCCTCCAGGGCAGTCAGCGGAAGAAGTACCTCCGCGATGCCGCGATCCTCAAGGACGGGCTCGCCAAGGATCCGGACAACGCCCGTTACGTCTTCTACCTCGCCCAAAGCTGGCGCGACGCCGGTGAACCCGGAAAGGCGCTCGCCGCGTATGACCGGCGTGCGGGCATGGGCGGCTTCGCCGAGGAGGCGTTCTGCGCCCGGCTCTACGCGGCCCGACTGGCGCTGGAGGTCAAGAGCCGGATTCCCGAGGTCACGGCCCGTTTCCTGGACGCGCACGAGTACCGGCCCACACGGGTCGAACCGCTCGGCGAGCTCGCGCGTCTGTACCGTGTGAACGGGGAGCGCTGGCCACTCGCGTACCTGTTCGCGCGGCGCGCGGTGGAGCTCCCGCCACCGAAGGACATCCTGTTCGTGGAGCACAGCTGGTACGAGTGGCGGGCGCTGGACGAGCTGGCGGTGTCGTCGTACTGGATGGGCGAGTACCGGGAATCGTTGGAATCCTGCGAGAAGCTGTTGGACGGTGGGAAGTTGCCCGAAGAGCATCGCCAACGGGTCATCGCGAACAGGGATCTCGCGCGGGCCAAGCTGCTCGTGGGAGCGCAGACGGACGCGAGGACACTAGTCGGCACCTGATCAGCGGATCCGACGCTGATCGGAGCGGCGTTCCTGAGGAGGGCGGAGCACAGCCGGTGGACCCCGTGTGGGCCATGGCCACCGCCAAGTATCCGGGGCCGGTACGCTGTATCTGCTCCGCCCCTGGTGGCAGGGGCGGAGGTGGGTTGCCCGAGCGGCCTAAGGGAACGGTCTTGAAAACCGTCGTGGCAGCGATGTCACCGTGGGTTCAAATCCCACACCCACCGCCACGCAGGTCAGAAGCTTGCAGGTCAGAAGGGGTGCCACTCTCCGGAGCGGCACCCCTTCCGCGTGGAGTTGTCTCACCCTGGCCCGCCGGTATCCCACCGATGACCAGCGCGTGCGGCCAACCTGCGGCCAAGAATCAGGAGCCCTCGGCCCCGCCCTCATGTCCGCCAACCCCTGCTCGATCAGCGCGTTCATCTTGGCTTCCTCGCCGTCCAACACCTTGGCGTAGTACCGCTGGAGCACGGCGACGCTTTGTCCTGCGCGGCGGGCCGTCTCGGCGAGACTCACCCCGGAACGGAGCCAGAACGACTCATCGCCCAAGCAACCGGTCACCCGATCAGTCACCGCATCGACACGGCCTCGGCCCGCCCGCTGACGCAGGAGTACGCACAGCTCTTGGAGCTGGACCCCGAACACCCGCCGACCGAACCAGTCGTCGTGATGACGGCAAAGTTCGTGGATAGCGAGGGGAACATCGTGGAATACGGCGTGGACCTCGGGGGCCCCGGCCGAACATGGCGCACGGAATCGGAGGTGACGCCATGACGGTGAGGGAGGACACCCTCGCGAACGTGCTCGAAGACCACCTAAGGTCACTGCTTGCGGCCCGCAGGGCTGGCACAATCACGCCCGAAGCCGAAGCGGAGATAAGCCACCAGGCAGGTTCTACTAGGCGCTCAGGAGGCGGTGGCGCAGATGGCGTAGACGGAGATGCTGACCTCATCGCTGTTAGGTGACCAGCCGTAGGCGACCCACCCGTCGTTGTCGTCAGTGGGGAAGGATCCCGCCAGGTTGGCCTGGAATAGTTGGGAAGTGGCCGTGGCCCCGCCGCCGATCACTCGCTTGCCTGCCGGACACAACACCGTGCGCTGGTTGAAATTGGGCACGGTCTCGGGGGGGAGTCTGACAGTCTCTACGCCGGTCACCCCGCCGCTTGCGGGAGGTGGTGTCGTCGCGGCCTGCTGGCAGGAAGCGGTCTGATTGACCTGGTTGTTGTTGCCGGACACGTTGTTTTGTACGTTGCACACCAGTGGCGACAAGAGCCCCAACAGGGGGCCGTCCTGGGCCTGGGCTTGTCCTGCGCCAAAGGTGCTCATGGCCATGGCTGCGGTCAGCATCCCGATAATCCGACCGGTCTTCCTCATTTGGCATTCTCTTTTCCGTAGCAGCACATGGATTTGAACTGCCGGGAAATCTACTGTCCCGAGGTGTGCATTCATGAACCGACATGACCGTTTCGTCCATTCAGGCCAGACTTGGATGGTCTGCGGATAGCGCACTCCCGCCTGGACAGGGCCTGAAACGTGGCGCTGCGCAGCAGGAGGGCAGGGCATGCGGCGATGTCATTGGCCATCCTCTGGCCAAGGTGCCGCTCGCGAGACGCACGGCAACGAAGAACGACCAGGTCAGAGGCATAGTTGGCGCTGAAAGGTGGTCGGTCTTGAAAACCGTCGTGGCGCCAGTCACCGTGGGTTCAAATCCCACACCCACCGCAGATGAACGGCCCCTGACCTGGGATTGAGGTCGGGGGCTTGTTCATGTCCGAGTATCGCGGAGCACTGCGATTCCCCGTGAGGTCCCGGGCGATCGGGCACGCGAGGGGCATGCGTCGCTTCTCACTCCTGGGCCCAGTCGAAGGGCATGGGGGCGCCTTGCGGGATCACCCACGGATGGGGGTACCGGGCCTGACAGCCGGTGCAGCGTGCGACAAACGGACCTATGTCGGGGTTGGTCAGAACGCTGTAGTGGCTGGATGCCTCGGCGGGGAGCATGTAGCCGTTCGCCGTCGTCTCCAGACCAGGCCACGCGGGAGAGCACTGGCAGAGCTGCTCCACTGCGAATGACGCACCCTCAGCAGTCTTCGTGGTGCGCTTGAACAGGTCGGTGAAGGTCCTACGCATGGACACGGCAGACTCGCGTTTCGAAGCGGGTGATCCGGGGCGCTGAGATTACAGCGCGGTCGGCGGAGCGGCTCAGGGCGGGAGCTGCCATGGGGCGAGTGATCACAGCCCCGCTGCCCGGCAACCACCTGCACCACCACCGACCGTGCTACTCCCATGGGAATGCCGACCGGAGCGATCACCTGGGAAGAGCAGGTCCGCACACAAACGGTCTCCCCGAAGCGGCCGGGGCGCGGCCGGCCGTGCACTCACCGACTCCGTGCGCATGATTTCGGTCAAGTGGCCGACTTCACAAGCTCGTTGGTTCTGTGCGAGGGCGCTCGTCAAAGTAGGGCAAATCATCCGAGGTTCACCATGGGTGGGTCATATGCAGGTAATGAGTCATGTATGCCGCCGACGCGAGCGCGGCAGCCAAGAAATGTTGATCTTGTGGCCCCCAGATCAACTGTGTGAAGATCCCCCGGCCGACGAGGTCGGCTCAGACCAAAACACTGGGGGAATCCTGGTGCTGGTCGCCGCGGTGATCGTCGTACTCAAGTACCGTCGGCGCGGCGCTGGGCGGACTCCACTGCTTGCGGTCAGCGGAACTCCCGGGCGTATCGCCGTAGCCGTGGCCTTCGCGGTCGGCTGCGCTTGGGCCTGGTCTCAAGGTCCCTCGGTCATCAACGCAGGGGTCTTGGGCTTGAGCCTTGCTCTGCTGGCCGGGGCCGCCGCCGAATTCCTGGCGCGCAGGAGCGCCAGGCGCATGTGATGAACGCGGGTGCCTGAAGGGCGACCTGACGCGTCGTGACTGAGAGCCTCCGTCCGGCGAGACCGGTCGGGGGCTCTCGGCGTTTCTCAGGTGGCGGTGTGGGGCGCGGCTCTTTCGTCGGGTGGTGGCGGGGCGCAGCCGTTTCGCCCCCCGGGGGGATGGACTCCGCGGCTGTTTCGCCCCGGGGGTGTGGACCCCGCGGCCGTTTCGCCCGAGGGTGAACCCCTTCTGTCACTGCTGGCCCGTATCCTCCAGGGGAACATGATCTTCACGCGGCCCTGGGGCCGCCTGTGAACCCGGGGGGGTTCTCCATGCGCGAGAAAGCGCTGATCACGGCTGCCGTCTGTGCGGCCACCATTCTGGGCGTCACCGGCCTGGCTCCGGCCCCGGCCGCGGTCGCCGCGCCGCAGCCGGCGACGGCCAGGACCGCCGACTTCAATGGCGACGGCTACGCGGACCTCGCCATCGGGGCCCACACCGCGACGGTGGGCGATGTCCAGGGAGCCGGTGTGGTCACCATCGCCTACGGCTCCGCCACGGGCCTGAGATACGACACCGCATCGATCATCAGCAAGGCCACGGAAGGCGTCCCCGGCGATCCCGAGCGGAACGGCAAGTTCCGAGAGGCCGGCGAGTACGGCGACCTGGACGGTGACGGGTACGACGACCTCGTGGTCCACTGGCTCGAGAAGAACATGATCCTCTGGGGCGGCTCACAGGGGATCACCGGCGCGGCCACCACCCTGCCGACCGGCAACTACACCGCCACCGACCCGAAGCTGCTCGGCGGCGGCATCGGTGTGGGCGACGTCAACGGCGACGGGATCGACGACTTCGTCAGCCGCGGCCACGACGGCCGTTCGTACGGCGTCTCCGTGCTGCTCGGCCCGCTCGACCGGACCACGGGCAAGCCGGCCGGTGTGTGGCACCGCGACACTCCGAACCTGGACGGCGTCAACACCTCCACCCTCTATGTGGGTGACATGACGGGGGACGGAACGGCGGACGTCGTGGTGAGCGGAGACGTCCCGTCCGGGAGCGGCGCCAGGAGAGGCGTGGTGCTCAAGGGTTCCGCCGCCGGCCTGGTCCCCGGCAGCGCGTACGAAGGTCCGTACGCCTACCTCGACTTCAGCGTCAACGAATATCCCGCGGCCTTCGGAGACCTGAACAAGGACGGCTACCAGGACCTGGTCACCGGCTATCCCGGCCAGAGCAGGATCTACGTGGCGTACGGCGGTCCGGACGGCGTCAGCCGCACCGTGGAGCCCGGCTTCTACTCCCAGGCCGGCAGTGGCGTCCCGGGCGCGGACGAGGCGGGCGACAAGTTCGGCTCGGCGGTCGCCATCGGCGACACCGACCGGGACGGCTACCCGGACGTGGTCATCGGCGTGTCCCACGAGACGGGTTCCGCCACGGGGCACACCATCCACGCGGGTGCGATCACGGTGCTGCGCGGCAGCGCGTCCGGGCTCACCACCAAGGGCGCCTTGTCGTTCACCCAGAACGCCAAGGGCATACCCAGCACCTCGGAGAACGAGGACCACTTCGGTGTGGCGGTGGCCGTGCTCGACGCCGACAGGAGCGGCGGTCCCGAGGTCTACGTCGGCGGCAATGGCGAAGACCACTACAAGGGCCGGGTCTGGAAGCTCGGGACCGGCGCTGCCGGAGTCACCGGCACCGGCGCCACCAGCTTCCACTTGGGCACCCTCGGCGGCCCGAGCGGCGGCGGCAACTTCGGCCACCGCTTCGCAGGCTGACCCCATAGGCGGTCGTACGGTTCCGGCGAGGCCGGCGTGGCACTGAGCCGCGCCGGCCTCTGCCGTAGGGCGGTCGTCCGCGGACCCGAGGCGTCGGAGCCTTTCACCCGTGCCGGTGCGGTGACGGGGCCGTCATCCGGGCCGCCGACGCGATCGTCGAGCGGGCCTCGCGTTCGGTGAGGCCCGTGCGGACGGCGGCCTCCACGAGGGGGTCGGTCAGTTCGGGGCCGATGCCGTTCTCGTAGGCGCGGCAGGCGGCCCAGAAGAGGCGGGTGTTGCGCTGGCCCTCATGGGCGGCGAGCACGAACTGGACCAGGCCCTGCCCGTGCCGGCCGGTCGCGGAGGGCGCGGGGTGGTGCGTACGGGGCGGAGGCGTGAGCAGGCGCAGCAGTTCGCGCGGGCAGGGCGCGGGCGCGAGCTGGGCGGTGCCCGGAGCCGTGCCGTACACGCCGTGCTCGGTGCGTGAGCCGGGGCCGACGAGGTAGCCGCCGGCGCCACGGATGTCGATGCCGGGGGCCAGGCGGCCCGCCGAATTGGGGACGACCACGTCCGGCGGTCCGCTCAGCCAGAGGTGGCGGCCGCCGCTGGGGGTCAGGACGACCACCGTCTCCGGGATCGTGAAGAGGTGGCGCAGGGCCAGTTCGCGGAGGGCGGCCGAGGAGTCGGTGTCGGATTTGGTGTCGAGGTCGATGCCGATGAGGCGGTGCGGGTCGAGGCCGCAGGCGATGCCGTAGCCGGTGGCCCAGGGGGCGGCGGCGAAGAGTTCGCGGATGCGCCGGGGGTCGGTCGAGGCGTCGTACACGCCGTGTCCGAAGCGGCCGCATTCGCCGTGACAGGGGGAGGGATCGGGGTCGTCGCGATGGGGGGAGCGCAAGGCCGGGAGCTTCGTTCGGGACAGCGGGATCACCGCCAGTCCGCGCTCGGCTGCGGACAGGGCGTGGGCCAGGGCCAGGGTCGTGGCCTGCCGGTCGATGGTGGCCATGCATCCATGTTCGTACGAGTGTTCGAAAAAGGGAAGGGCTCACCGGACACGCGCGAGCGCGGGGTGGTCGCCGGGTGGGATTGGCCGAAAACGTGCCGGAACGCTTCAGCCCTTGCGGCGCCTGGGTTGAGCCGCCCGCCGGGAGCTGAGCAGGGGTTTGTGGGGGCGAAGTGGTCGCGAAAGGGGTTTATCGACATGTCCTCACGCTTGAGGGCGAATCACGGCTTCCGGGGTGGTTCGCCGGGGATTCGGTGGGCAACTCTGGAGTCGCGACGTCGTGCACAACAACGAGGCGGTCGGCCAACTGCCTTGGAACAAGCCGTATTTCACGTACATCCCGGTTCACGCCGGTGCGTACAACCGGTTCTGGAGGAATTCACATGGCAAGCATCCGTACCGCCCGCGTCCTCGCCGCCGTCGCCGCCCTGCCCCTCGCGGCCGCCCTCTTCACGGGTGTCGCGACAGCAGACAACGGCGCCTTCGCGGACGACGGATCGAACGCGGGAGTGGCGACCATCAGCAAGAGCGGGGTCGGCCACGACAACTACGGCAACTCCTCCACCACTCAGCAGCAGGCCGTCGGCTCCGGCGCCTCGAACCAGAGCAACACGGCCCAGGTGAACGGTTCCGCGTTCACGGCCATCGACCAGTCCAACGCCGTCGTCAACTTCACCAACCTCTGGTGAGCCGGGGGCCGATGCGCTCACATCGGCCTGGAAGCTCCCGTGCGGGGTTGTGTTCTGTGGGGTCGTAACGCGTCTGCGCGGCGGTACTTCGGTGCCGCCGCGCAGACGTGTTCGGGGGACGGGGCGGACTCGTAGGAGCCCGTCGGAGTTCGTCTCCGGCGGTCCGAGGGGGCGGCTTCCACGACCTTGACAGCCAAGGGTATCTGACGGACAGTCAGAAACCCTTGCTCGTACGAGGTCCGGGAGGCCGGCACCGTGCACCTCGCCCCCACCGAGCGCCAGCAGCGGCTGCGCGCCGAGCTCCGTACGTACTTCCGGAGCCTGATGCCCGACGGACCGCCGCCCGCCGACGACCCGGCAGGGCAGCGCGCCGTGTTGCGCCGTATCGGCGCGGACGGACTGCTCGGTCTCGGCTGGCCCGTGGCGTACGGGGGCCAGGGGCGCGGCGCGGACGAGCAGTTCGTGTTCTTCGACGAGGCCTACCGGGCCGGCGCGCCGGTGTCCATGGTCACCCTGAACACCGTCGGGCCGACGCTCATGAAGTACGGGAGCGAGGAGCAGAAGGACTTCTTCCTGCCGCGCATCCTCAGCGGGGATCTCGTCTTCGCCATCGGGTACTCGGAGCCCTCCGCCGGTACGGACCTCGCCTCGCTGCGGACGCGCGCCGTACGGACGGGTGCACGGGCGGGCGCCCGGACGGGCGCTGTGCGGGCACGCGCCCTGCGGGAGGGCGAGGGCGAGGGCGAGGGCGGAGGGAAAGGCGGCGGAAAGGGCGATGGTGAGCGCGGCGGGGGTGGCGACGCCGATGGCGACGGCGGCGATGGCTGTCGCCGCGAGGGCGCGGGCTACGGCGGCGAGGGCGCGGGCGATGGCGACGGCGACGGCGACGGCGGCGATGGCTACGGCCGGGAGGGCGCGGGCTACGGCGGCGACGGTGGTGAGGGCGCGGGCTATGGCGGCGAGGGCGATTGGCTCATCGACGGGCAGAAGATCTTCACCTCCAACGCGCAGAACGCCGACTGGATCTGGCTCGCCTGCCGTACCGACCCGGACGCGCCGAAGCACCAGGGCATCTCGATCCTCCTCGTGCCCACGGACGCGCCGGGCTTCTCGTGGACGCCGATCGAGACGGTGGGCGGGCAGACGACCACGGCCACCTATTACGACGGGACCCGCGTCCCGGCCGGGAACCTCGTCGGCGAGAAGAACGGCGGCTGGGGACTCATCACCAACCAGCTCAATCACGAACGGGTCGCGCTCGCCGCGATCGGGATGCAGGCCCAGGACTTCTACGCGGCCGCGCTGGAGGCGGCGCGTACACCCGATCCAGTGACGGGTCGACGCCGGATTGACGAGCCGTGGGTGCGATTCCAGCTGGCCGAAGTGCATGCCCGATTGGCGGCATCACGCCTGCTCAACTGGCGTTTGGTGGGGGATGTGGGGGCCGGTCGGCTGGCCCCGGGCGACGCGAGCGGAGTGAAAGTCGCGGGAACCGAATCCGCGGTCGCGGTGTACCGAATGTGTCAGCACATTGTGGGAGCGGACGCACTGGTCCGCTCCGGTTCACCGGGAGTGTTCGGGGACGGCGAGCTGGAGCGGATGAACAGGGCGGCGCAGATCAACACGTTCGGGGGCGGGGTGAGCGAGGTGCAGCGGGAGATCGTGGCGACGATGCGGCTCGGGATGAAGAGGGGGCGGCGGTGAGTGACCGTGCGGAGGTGAGTGCGGGTGCGGCGGTGAGCGGGGACGCGGAGACGAACCGGGACGCGGCGGTGAGCGGGGACGCGAGGCCGAATGGGGGTGCGGCGGCGAGTGGGGGCGCGGTGGCGGGCGACGGCGCGGCCGTGGGCGACGACCTGGCGGTGCGGCTGAAGGCGTACGAGGGGCGGCCCGCCGCCGTCGCGGGCGTGGGCAAGGACCCGGTCAACGAGCCGATGATCCGGCACTGGTGCGAGGCGATGGGCGACAGCAATCCGGCGTATGCGGGGCCCGACGCCATAGCGCCGCCCACCATGCTCCAGGTGTGGACCATGGGCGGGCTCTCCGGCCACGCGGGCCGCTCGGACGCCTACGACGAGTTGCTCGGGCTGCTCGACGACGCCGGGTACGCCTCGGTGGTCGCCACCGACTGCGAGCAGGAGTATCTGCGTCCGCTGCGCCCGGGGGACGAGATCACCTTCGACGCGGTGATCGAGTCGGTCTCCGAGCGCAAGACGACGAAGCTGGGCACAGGGCACTTCGTCACGACGCGGATGGATGTGCGCGCGGGAGGAGAGCCGGCCGGGACGCATCGCTTCCGGATCCTCAAGTACGCGCCGGCACGGAGGAAGCCCCCCACGGCCCGGCGGCCGCGCCCCGTCGTCAACCGGGACAACGCCGGGTTCTGGGAGGGAGTAGGGCAGCACCGGCTGCTCATCCAGCGGTGCGGCGGGTGCGGGACGCTCCGGTTTCCCTGGCTGCCGGGGTGCCACGCGTGCGGCTGCCCGGAGTGGGACACGGTCGAGTCGAGCGGCGAGGGCACCGTCTACTCGTACGTGGTCATGCATCACCCGCCCTTCCCGGCCTTCGAACCGCCCTATGCGGTCGGGCTGGTCGAACTGGCCGAGGGCGTGCGGATCGTGAGCAATGTGGTGGGGGTGCCGTACGACAAGGTGCGGATCGGGATGCCCGTACGACTCGAATTCCAGTGCTACGACGAGGAGTTGGAGCTGCCGGTGTTCCGGGCCGTTGAGGTGGATGGCGGGGGGAGCTGAGATGGACTTCACGCCGACCGAGGAGCAGACGGCAGCCCGTGATCTGGCCGCGCGGATCTTCGGCGACCTCTCCACGCACGAGCGGCTCGCCGCGGCCGGGACCGGCAGCGACGCCGAACTGTGGAAGGAGCTGTGCGCGGCCGGGCTGGTGGCGGCGGTGGCGGACATAGGTCTGCTCGGACTGGTGCTCCTCCTGGAGGAGCAGGGGCGCACTACCGCCCAGGTGCCGTTCGCGGTGAGCTGTGTGTACGGGCTGCTGGCGGTGACGGCGCATGGTTCGGGGGAGCAGCGGGAGCGGCTGCTGCCCGGCATCGGGGACGGCACGGTGGTGGTGAGCGGGGCGGTCTCCGGGCCGGGCGCCGTGCGGGAGAGCGCTTCGGGGCGGCTGAGCGGCGTCCTCCCCGTGGTGCCGTGGCTTCGGGACGCCACCCATGTGCTCGTCGCGGACGACCGGCGTCGGCTGTGGCTGGTGCGGACCGCCGAGGCGGTGTGCGAGCCGGTGGAGCTGACGGCCCCCTGGTCGGCAGGACGTCTCACGCTCGACGGGACACCGGGCGAGCGGCTTGGTGCGCCGACGGGACGCGCGGACGTTTCCGACGGTGCGTCGGCGGGGCGCGCGGATGGTTCCGAGGCAGCCGGAGGCGCGGATGCTGCCGAGACAGCCGGACACGCGGATCCTCCCGTGAGCGCGTACGACGATGTCCTCGCCACCGCCCGTATCGCGTTCGCCGGACTGCAGGCCGGCGTCTGCGCGGGCTCGCTGGCGCGGGCCGTGGAGCACACCAACGCGCGCGAGCAGTTCGGGCGACCGCTCGCGGCCAAACAGGGGGTCCAACTCCGGGCCGCCGACGCCTACATGGACACCGAAGCGATACGGGTGACGGCGTACGAAGCGGCTTGGCGCCGCGACGAGGGGCTGCCGTACGCGTCGCACGCGCTGACCGCCGCCTGGTGGGCGTCGGAGGCAGGACAGCGGGTGGTGCACGCGGGCCAGCATCTGCACGGCGGGACGGGGGCCGACCTGGAGCACCCCGTGCACCGGCACTTTCTGTGGGGACGGCAGCTGGACGCGTATCTGGGATGCGGGAGCGAAGTGTTGCAGGAGCTGGGGGAGTTGATCGTGAGCGGGGAGGTGGAGACATGAGGGTCGGCGAAGTGCTGCCACCGCTGGAGATCGAGGTCACGCGGACGCTGATCGTGGCCGGGGCGATCGCGTCCCGGGACTACCAGGACGTGCACCACGACGCGGAGCTGGCGAGAGCGAAGGGCTCGCCGGACATCTTCATGAACATCCTGACGACCAACGGGCTGGTCGGACGGTACGTCACCGATCACTTCGGCCCGGCCGCCGTCCTGCGCAGGGTGGCCATACGGCTCGGTGCGCCGAACTACCCCGGGGACAGCATGGTGTTGACCGGAACCGTGGAGGAAGTCGACGGTGACACGGCCACGGTGAGGATCACCGGGGCCAACGGCATCGGCAAGCACGTCACCGGCACGGTGACGGTGACCGTCCCGAGCGCTGCCCCCGCCTCGGCCCTCGGCGTCCCCGCATCCTCAGCCCTCGGCACCTCCTCCCTCCCCGCCTCCTCCCTCCCCGCCGCCGCCGTCACCAACGCCGAGGGAGGCACCTCGTGAGCGTGCGGACGAGGGACAGCCTCGGCGGGAGCGCGGCGATCGTCGGGATCGGAGCCACCGAGTTCTCCAAGGACTCCGGGCGCAGTGAGCTGCGGCTGGCGGTGGAGGCGGTGCGGGCCGCGCTCGACGACGCCGGGCTGACGCCGGGGGACGTGGACGGGATGGTCACGTTCACCATGGACACGAGCCCGGAGATCACCGTCGCTCAGGCGGCGGGGATGGGGGAGCTGTCCTTCTTCTCCCGGATCCACTACGGCGGCGGGGCAGCCTGCGCGACCGTCCAGCAGGCGGCGCTCGCGGTGGCGACGGGGGTGGCCGAGGTCGTGGTCTGCTACCGGGCGTTCAACGAGCGGTCGGGCAGGAGATTCGGTTCGGGGGTGCAGCGGCGGGAGCCGTCGGCGGAGGGTGCGGCACTGGGCTGGTCCCTGCCGTTCGGGCTGCTCACACCCGCCTCCTGGGTGGCGATGACGGCCCAGCGGTATCTGCACACGTACGGGCTGACGCCTGAGGCGTTCGGCCATGTCGCCGTGGTGGACCGGAAGTACGCGGCGACGAACCCGGCGGCGTACTTCCACGGCAGACCGATCACGCTCGCCGAGCACGCGGCTTCGCGATGGATCGTCGAGCCGCTGCGGTTGCTGGACTGCTGCCAGGAGACGGACGGCGGTCAGGCATTGGTGGTCACCTCGGTGGAGCGGGCCCGCGATCTGCCGCATCGCCCCGCGGTGATCACGGCCGCCGCTCAGGGTGCGGGCCGGGCGCAGGAACAGATGACCAGCTTCTACCGGGACGACCTGACGGGCCTGCGGGAGATGGGCGTGGTGGCACGGCAGCTGTGGCGGACAGCAGGGCTGAGCCCGGCGGACATCGACGTGGGGATCCTGTACGACCACTTCACACCGTTCGTACTGATGCAGCTCGAGGAGTTCGGGTTCTGCAAACCGGGAGAGGCCGCGGACTTCGTCGCCGAGGAGCGGTTGCCGCTGAACACACACGGAGGACAGCTGGGGGAGGCGTATCTGCACGGGATGAACGGGATAGCGGAGGCGGTACGACAGCTGCGGGGCACGTCCGTGAACCAGATACCGGGAGCCGGCCGCGTCCTCGTCACCGCGGGTACGGGCGTTCCCACGTCGGGGCTGATTCTCGGGAGGGAGGAGGGATGAGCAGGGCCGGAGTGGTGGCCGCACCGTCGCCCCGCCCTGCCTGCTGTCGCCTCGTACTGCCGTCCCGTACTGCCGTCCCGTACTGCCCCAGGAGCCGTCCCTCAGGGGCGAACCCTCAGGGTGCAGGCGCTACTCGTCCACCCTCAGGAGGTGGGGCCAACCCCACTCCTACAACCTGAGGGGGACATCGCTTCGGGACCTGCGGCCGATCCGCGAGAGTAGGGGGCGAACCTAGCGTGGATCCATGACCACACCCGTCTGCACCAGCGCTTCGGACGCCGCGACGCGGACCCTTCCGTACGCGCCGTACTCATCGTTCGCGTCCTATGTGAAGGCCCGCCAGCCGGTGCTGCTGCGTACCGCGCGGTCGCTCACCGCGAACCCGTGCGATGCCGAGGACCTGCTGCAGACGGCGCTGACGAAGACGTACGTCGCCTGGGACCGTATCGAGGACCACCGGGCGCTGGACGGCTATGTGCGCCGGGCGCTGCTGAACACGCGGACGTCGCAGTGGCGCAAGCGCAAGGTCGACGAGTTCGCGTGCGACGAACTGCCGGAACCGGAGGGGCTGCCCACCACGGACCCCGCCGAGCAGCAGGCGCTGCACGACGCGATGTGGCGGGCGATCATGAAGTTGCCCGCGCGGCAGCGGGCGATGGTCGTCCTGCGGTATTACGAGGACCTGAGCGAGGCTCAGACGGCGGAGGTGCTCGGGGTCTCCGTCGGCACGGTCAAGTCGGCGGTGTCGCGTGCGCTGGGCAAGCTCCGCGAGGACCCTGAGCTGGCCCCTGCCAGGTAGACGCGGTGCGGCACCGCCATGGGCACCCGCCTTGGAACCCGCCATGAGCAGCCGCCCTGAGGCACCCGCCATGGGCACCCGCCGTGGGGCACCCTGCTCCCGCTCGGCCAACGGCCTCCCCCCGGCGGCGTCCGAATGGGCGGCCTGACCTGATCGATCATCCCGCCCCCTAGTGACATACCACGCGGTATGTGAGCAGAATCAGCGGAACCCTTGACCACCGCGTAGGGCAATGTCGCCCCGGGAGGACGCCGTGCTGAGCACGATGCAGGACGTACCGCTGACTGTGACCCGCATTCTCGTGCACGGAGCGCTTGTGCACGGGTCGTCGCAGATCACGACCTGGACCGGGGAGGGCGAGCCGCAGCGCCGCAGTTTCCGCGAGGCGGCGGTGCGCGCCGTCCAGCTCGCCCACGCCTTGCGCGAGGACCTCGGAGTGACCGGGGACGAGCGGGTCGCGACGCTGATGTGGAACAACGCGGAGCACGTGGAGGCGTACTTCGCGATCCCCTCCATGGGCGCCGTCCTGCACACGCTGAACCTCCGCCTCCCGGCGGAGCAGCTCATCTTCATCGTGAACCACGCCGCCGACCGCGTGGTCATCGCCAACGGCTCGCTGCTTCCGCTGCTCGCGCCGCTCCTCCCCCATCTGCCCACGGTGGAGCATGTGGTGGTCTCGGGGCCCGGTGACCGTTCGCTGCTCGCCGGAGCGTCCGTCCAGGTGCACGAGTACGAGGAGCTGATCGCCGGGAAGCCCACGACGTACGACTGGCCGGAGATCGACGAGCGTCAGGCCGCGGCCATGTGTTACACCTCCGGCACCACCGGAGACCCCAAGGGCGTGGTGTACTCGCACCGCTCGATCTACCTGCACTCCATGCAGGTCAACATGGCTCAGTCGATGGGGCTCACGGACCGCGACACCTCCCTCGTCGTGGTCCCGCAGTTCCACGTCAACGCCTGGGGCCTGCCGCACGCGACCTTCATGACCGGCATCAACATGCTCATGCCGGACCGTTTCCTGCAGCCCGCGCCGCTCGCCGAGATGATCGAGAGCGAGCGGCCGACGCACGCCGCGGCCGTCCCCACCATCTGGCAGGGCCTGCTCGCCGAGCTGCACGCCAAGCCCCGTGACGTCTCCTCGCTCACCCAGGTCACCATCGGCGGATCGGCCTGCCCGCCCTCGCTCATGGCGGCCTTCGACGAGCTGGGCATGCGGGTCTGCCACGCCTGGGGCATGACCGAGACCTCGCCGCTCGGCACGGTCGCCCGGCCGCCGGCCCACGCCGTGGGCACGGAGGAGGAGTTCGCGTACCGGCTGACGCAGGGCCGTTTCCCGGCCGGCGTCGAGGCCCGCCTCACCGGCCCCGGCGGCGAACGGCTGCCCTGGGACGGCGAGTCCGCGGGCGAGCTGGAGGTGCGGGGCCCCTGGATCGCGGGCGCCTACTACGGCGGCCAGGGCGCCGAGCCGCTGCGCCCCGCCGACAAGTTCAGCGAGGACGGCTGGCTCAAGACGGGTGACGTCGGCACGATCAGCGCCGACGGCTTCCTGACGCTGACCGACCGCGCCAAGGACGTCATCAAGTCGGGCGGCGAGTGGATCTCGTCCGTCGACCTGGAGAACGCCCTCATGTCCCACCCGGACGTGACAGAGGCCGCCGTCGTCGCGGTGCCCGACGACAAGTGGGGCGAGCGGCCCCTGGCCACCGTCGTCCTGAGGGCCGGCTCCACCGCCGACTTCGAGGCGCTGCGCGCCTTCCTCGCCGCCGAGGGGAAGATCGCGAAGTGGCAGCTACCCGAGCGCTGGACGATCATCGAGTCGGTTCCGAAGACGAGCGTCGGGAAGTTCGACAAGAAGGTGCTCCGCAGGCAGTACGCGGAGGGTGAGCTGGACGTGACCAACCTCTGACAGCGGCTCGTGGAGCAGCAGCTCCGACACACGTACGCGAAGTGCTACGCCGGGTGGAGAACCATGGGGTTCTCCACCCGGCGTAGCACTCGACGTACCCGCAGCCCGCAGCCCGCAGCCCGCAGCTTGCGGGCCGCGGGCCGCTGCCCTAGTTGGTGCCGATGCGCGCCAGCAGGTCCACGATCCGGTCCTGCACCGCGGCGCTCGTCGAACGCTCGGCGAGGAAGAGGACCGTCTCCCCCGCGGCCAGGCGGGGCAGTTCGGCCCGGTCGACAGCGGCGGTGTAGACGACGAGCGGCGTGCGGTTCAACTGGCCGTTCGCGCGCAGCCAGTCGACGATTCCGGCGCGCCGGCGCACGACCTGCATCAGGTCCATCACGACGAGGTTCGGCCGCATCTGCGCGGCCAGTGTCACGGCGTCCTCGTCGGTCGACGCCCGCGCCACCTGCATCCCGCGCCGCTCCAGCGTCGCGGTCAGCGCGAGCGCGATCTCCGCGTGCTCCTCGATGAGCAGCACGCGCGGCGGGTGCTGCTCGGAGTCCCGGGGCGCCAGGGCCTTCAGGAGTACGGCGGGATCGGCGCCGTACGCCGCCTCGCGCGTCGCCTGCCCGAGTCCCGCCGTCACCAGGACGGGGACCTCGGCGGCGACGGCGGCCTGGCGCAGCGACTGCAACGCCGTGCGGGTGATCGGCCCGGTCAGCGGGTCGACGAAGAGCGCGGCCGGGAACGCGGCGATCTGCGCGTCGACCTCCTCGCGCGAGTGCACGATGACGGGCCGGTAGCCGCGGTCGCTCAGCGCCTGCTGGGTGCTGACGTCGGGCGCGGGCCACACGAGCAGGCGCCGCGGGTTGTCCAGCGGCTCCGGGGGAAGCTCATCGTCCAGGGGCCGCGGCTGCGGCTGGTCGGCGACCTCGACCGCACCGCCGGGACCGTCGAGCGGCTCGGGGCCCTCGTCGGCGTTCTCGTCCGGTGCCCCTATGGCGTACGAGCGTCCGACGCCCTCGGTGGCTCCGGGCAGCCGGGGTCCGGAGGCCGGGGCGGTCTGCCCGGCCTGCGGGTGCGGACGGGCCCCCGCCTCCGGGCGCTCGGCGGCGGGCTCGGGGCGCGTACCGAGCTTGCGGCGGCGGCCCGAGCCGTTCGTCTGGTGCGGCGGAGGCGTGGCGGCCTGGGGCCCGCCACCCGGCTGGTTCGGCGCGGTGGGTGCTGCGGGTGCGTTCGGCGCGGGCTGCCGGGCGAACGGGACGCCCTGGCCGAGTGTCCGCACGCTGATCGCGCGTCCCTGCGTCGAGTTGGGGTCGACCGGGGCCGCGGCCTCGGCGGGCAGCGGCTGAGCGACGCGCGGCTGCGCCGGGAGTTCGGGCGGGAGGGGGGTGCCCGGGGCCGGGGTGGGTGCGTTCGGCGCGGGGCGCGCGGTCTGCACCGGGGCGCCGGGCTGTACGGGGGCCGCCGCTCCCGGGGGTACGGGGGTCGGAGTGCCTGTGCCTGAGGTGTCGTTGACACCGGCACCGGCACCGGCACCGGCACCGGCACCGGCACCGGCGTTCGCGTTCGGCCACGGCTGTGGACTCGGCGTCGGGACGCCCGCGGCCGGGGTGGGCGGAGCGGCGGAAGCGGTCTGCGGTACCTGGGAAGGCGCCTGCGGTGCCTGTCCGGAAACCGGTCGGCCGGCGGGGGCCGCACCCGGAACGCCCTGTGCGGGAACTCCTTGCGTGGGAACTCCCTGGGCCTGCGCAGGGACGCCTTGCGCGGGAACGGTCTGACCGGGAACGGTCTGACCGGGAACGGGAACCCCCGTTGCCGGCACCCCCTGCGCCGGACCCCCTTGGGCGGGAACCCCTTGCACCGCCGTCCCCGCCGCGTCCGGCTGCCCCGGAGCCCGGCGGGCGCGCCGCCGTCCCGTCGGAGCGGAGACGGGGTGCGGCTGCGGCGGAGTGTGATCGTCGGCAGGGTCGTGCAGCATCGCGTCATGACGGCCGTCGTCGGCCGGATGGGGCGCGACGACGGAACCGTCGCCCTGCGGCATCTGAGCCTGAGCCTGAGCCGCGGCCTGGGCGGTCCGGGCCTGTGCCTGCGCGGCCTGCGCCTGGACGTACTCGGGTGAGCGGTCCGCCTCCGCGGGCGGCAGCGCGAACACCGTACGCCCGCCCGCCTCCTGCGCGGCGGCACGCTCCGCCGCGGCGGCCAGCGCACGCCGACGCCGCCCGGTCGGCTGCCCCGCCTCCGCGGAGGCACCGCCGTCCGGCACACCCTGCCCACCCGGGGCGACAGGGGCGGTGGGCGCCGCGGGCAAGGCCGGCGGCAGCGCGTGCTGTTCGCCGTCCCGCCGCGCACGCCGCCCGGAGGGCACCGGCACCCCCTGCGGAGGCACCGTCCCGCCCAGACCCGTACCCGCGGCGGCGGTGCCCGCCGCGTGTTCGGACGCCATGACGACGGCGCCCTCGGACACACCACCGCCCACATCGCCCGCCGTCGTACCGTCGCCCGCGCCCTCGGCCGGACTCGGCCGCCCACGTCGCCGCCCGGTACCACCGGACCCAGAACCGGACCCGGACCCGGACTCGGACCCGGACCCGGACCCGGATTCGGAACCGGAGGCCCCACCGTCACCGAGACCCTCGACGGCCGGTCCTGCCGGTCCTGCCGGTACGGCCGTACCGGCTGATCCCGGTCCAGACCCCTGCGCCGGAACCGACACCTCGCCGTCCCCCGCACGCCGCCGACGCCGCCCCGTGGGAGCGCCACCGTCGCCCGGGGTCTCGGGCTCCCCCGTCACCTCGCTGTCCAGGAAGGAGTCCACGGAGGACCGCCGGGCCCGCCGCCTGCCGCCGTGGTGCGAGGTCCCCGAGGCCTGCTCGGCAAGGGCGATCTCGGTACCGGGAGTGTTCTGGGGAGCCGCAACCGTCCCGGCGCCGCCCCCGATCGGCACCTCCAGCACGAACGCGCTGCCGCTCATCCCCGGCACCTCGTGCGTCTGCAGCACGCCACCGTGCGCGCGCACGATCCCGCGCACGATCGGCTCGTGCACCGGGTCTCCCCCGGCGTACGGGCCGCGCACCTCGATGCGTACGCCCTCACCGCGCTGCGCCGCCGCCACGACCACGGTGTTGTCCATGTAACCGCCCGCGGACACCGGCGCGTTGCCGGTCGAGTCGACGCCGGCGACGTCCGCGATGAGATGCGCGAGGGCCTTCGCGAGCCGCTGCGGGTCGACCTCGGCCTCGATGGGCGGCGCGTGCACGGCGAACTGCACACGCCCGGGCCCGATCAGTTCGACGGCACCCTCCACACCGGCCGCGACGACCGCGTCGAGCATGACGTTCGTACGGACGATCTCCTCGGCGCCTGCGTCCAGCCGCTGGTAGCCGAGGACGTTGTCGACGAGCGTCGTGATCCGCGAGTAGCCGGCCGCGAGGTGGTGGAGGACCTGGTTGGCCTCGGGCCACAGCTGTCCGGCGTCGTCGGCGGCGAGCTTGGAGAGTTCGCCGCGGAGTTGGTCGAGCGGGCCGCGCAGGGACTGGTCGAGCACGGCGAGCAGCTGCTCGTGCCGCGCGGTCAGCGCCTCGTACCGGTCCTTCTCGCGCTCGCCGAGCGCGGCGTACCGCTCGTCGCCGGCGGCGAGTTCCTCCTCGTGCTGCTCGCTCAGCTCGGCGAGCTCGGCCGCGTGGGCCTCGCGCAGCGCCGCGAGCTCCGCGGCGTGCTCGCCGGCGATCCGGGCGAGCTCCTCGGCGTGCCGGGCGGCCTCGGCGTCCTTCTTCTCGGCGAGGGTGTCGTACGGCCGCCGGTCGGTGAAGGTCATCACGGCGCCGACGAGCTGGTCCCCGTCCCGCACCGGCGCGGTCGTGAGGTCGACCGGCACCTTGTCCCCGGACTTGGACCACAGCACCTGCCCGCGCACCCGGTGCTTGCGCCCGGAGCGGAGGGTGTCGGCGAGCGGCGACTCCTCGTAGGGGAAGGGATCGCCGTCCGCGCGCGAGTGGAGGATGAGGGCGTGCAGGTCCTGGCCGCCGAGATCGCTGGCCCGGTAACCCAGTATCTGAGCGGCGGCGGGATTGACGAGTACGACCCGCCCCTCCGTGTCGGTCCCGACGACCCCCTCGGCCGCCGCGCGCAGGATCATCTCGGTCTGCCGTTGCGAACGCGCGAGTTCGGCCTCGGTGTCGACGGTGCCCGACAGATCGCGTACGACGAGCATGAGCAGCTCGTCAGGGGTGGGGCCGTAGCTGTCGTAGGCCTGCTGGCCGTTCTCCAGATTCGCACTGGTGACCTCGACCGGGAACTCGGTCCCGTCGGTCCGCCGCGCGATCATCCTGGTCGGCTTGGTCCGTCCGCGCTGGTCGATGGTGTCGGGCCGCCGCATGGATCCCGGAATCAGCCGGGAGTCGAACTGCGGCAGCAGATCGAGCAGTCCCCGGCCCACCAGAGCCGTGCCCGGGGCCTCGAAGGCCTCCAGGGCGATGGTGTTGGCGTTGACGACGGTCCCATTGGCGTTGACCAGCACCAACGCATCGGGCAGCGCGTCCAGTATGGCTGCGAGGCGAGCAGCGCCTCGGGATGGCCTGCTGCTCACGAGACGCTTCCTCCCTGTTACCGCACCTTGCCGACCGCGGATGCCATCTTGCCAACCGGCCCGCAGCGTGTCACGCGAGGGAGTCTACGGGCAGAGGTTGCGCTCGCGACGCCGGATGAGAGGGAGGTCGCACGCGGAAGTGACGCAGAAGAGACGTAGAACCTGTGACCGTGCATTTCGCCCCTCGAAACCGTTCGGAACCCCTCGGAACCCTTCACCCTGCTGAGGCCGCCGTTCCTCGGCTAAGCGCGGGTGTCCGGGAGCAGCGGCACCAGCGCGTCCCACCGCCCGATCTCGCACCCGTTCGTGCGATCGAACCGCGCGTCGACAGGGCGCCCCGCCCAGGTCCCGGTGACATGCGCGGTGGCCGGACCGCCGTAGAGCATCGTGCACATGGCGCCCGGCGGCACCGGAGCGAAGATGTCCTTGCCCCAGGTGGTGCTCCGGTCCAGTTTGTCGCAGGCCCCGCTCACATCGGGGTGGGTGCCGCCACCGGGATGACACCGCAGTTCGTACGTCCCGTCCGCACCACCTCCCGCGTCGTGGACGGTCACGGTCAGCCGGTCCCCGGATTCCTCACCGCCGGCAGGCGGAGGCATCGTCCGGGCGAGCCCCTGGAGAACCGGTTCGCCGTACGAGGTGGTGGCGGGCCGGGCGGCCGAGGTGGCTCCGGAAGGGCCGGAAGGGCCGGAAGGGGAGGACATGGCCAGGGAGGACAAGGGGGCGACGGGCGCGGCCGGGGCGGCGGACGCGGCGGGTACGGCGGTGGACAGCGCGGCGGTGGCGGTCGCGGCGGTGGTGAGAACGAGACGGCTCAACATGACCTGACTAACGTCAGGGGCACCGCCCGGTTGCGACGCGGCAATGGACTTTGCTCTGCGGGCCGCCTGCCTAGTACCGTAGGGGGCGATTGGTGACACCACGCTCGACTGTGTCATCATCTGCACGCACCACTCGCGCTCGCGCGGGCGGCTGTGCGGGAGGCGTCGCCTAGTCCGGTCTATGGCGCCGCACTGCTAATGCGGTTTGGGACTTCAATCCCATCGAGGGTTCAAATCCCTCCGCCTCCGCGCCAAGATCCGAAGCCCCGGTCCAGGTGGACCGGGGCTTCGGCGTTACCCGGCCCTGAAGCGCGTTTTCCCAGCTCACAAGGGGTGCGGCAAACGGATTTCACATGGCGGCGGCAGTCATGTAATGTTCTTCCTGTCGCCGCGAGCGGGCCGAAAGCCCGGGAAGCGGGACAGCAGGACAAAAACAAAACAAGCACTCGTAGCTTAACGGATAGAGCATCTGACTACGGATCAGAAGGTTGCAGGTTCGAATCCTGCCGAGTGCACACCGAACCAGAGGCCCTGTGGAGTGATCCACAGGGCCTCTGGTCTTTTGCGCTGACGGCAGCGTTTGACGGCGAAGGAATCGACACGAGTGCAGCGGGCTACACGTAGAGATCCATAGGCTCAGCGGCGTACGTACCATCGGGCACCTTGACGTTGGTCAGCTCGAACCGCTCGCGGTGACCATCCACCATCACTCTGATCACCGTGCCTGGAGGGCGTGTCGTAGCGTGCTGCATCGGGTGCCCGTCCGTGCCCACCGTGCCGAGCAGGGTGTACCGGCGATATCTGGCCCTTCGCCGTCCGACGAACCACGTACCGAGAATGATCAGAAGAGCGGCTCCCAACTCTCCGAGGAGGTTGGGCAGCGCCTGGTCGAGGATGCTCATGCTGCCGTCCCCCAGAGCTTCGCGACGAGACGTCGGATCTTGCGGCGCATCTGATCTCCGGAGCGGTCCGGGTCGGTGGAGCCGGCGATCGCGGCGGCGTCGCTCCACGTGCTTACTCCGGGCCTGCACCATGCGCGCAGTGTCGCGTGTTCCTCCGTGGTGAGGGCGTCCAGGAGTGATCGAACGCGAGGGTCTTGCAGCCGGGAGTCGAGCTCTGCGGCAGGTTCGAAGCGGGACACCTCATGGACCCCCGCGGGGAAGAGCCCGTCGTACGTGAGGACGCTCTTGCCGTCGACCTGGCGTCTCCACAGCGGGTGCCCGAGTGCGTCGTCCCTCAGAATCCTGCGTACCAGTCCAGGCAATGCGGACTCGGCGGCACGGTCCAACTCGGTGCCGAAAAGCAGGAGACTTGTGGCTACTTCGATGCCGGTTCCGGGGCTGTGATGGAGTCGCGTGCGGGCGAAGGACTCGACTGTGTCGATGTCGCCCGTCATGGCCGCCTTACGGGCCTCACTCAATGCATCGCGAAAATTGACGCTGTAGTGGGAAGCCAAGGCCGACTGGCTCTCGGCAGTCGAGACCTGCGGTGCTCCGCTGACGGCCCGCACGGCGGTCTGGTAGCTCTCGCCGGTCCACTTCTGGCGTCTCCTGGCATCGAGCTTGCGGCGTCGGTGCTTGACCACGTGGTCGTCCTGATTCCGGCGTGGCGGTCCCGTGACTCCGCGCGCCTACAGGGGCGGTCGAAGTCACAGGATGCGAAGCACCTTCAGGCCGTCATCGCTGTCACCGGTCACGCCCCGAAGTGCTTCGGGCCGTCATCGCGGTCACCGGTCACGGGCCGGTCAACTAGGCCAAGGCCGCTGCACGGCCAGGGAGTCAGCGTAGCGGGGAAGCCAGTGGATTCGTCAAGAGGGGACGGTCCTCCATGACCGCCCCCTGCAACACGCCAATCACGGGAATGGATTGGATCGAAGGTGGCCGTACTCCCCTGCCGTACAGAGGGGTTGTGGCCCGGGTGGGCGCTTGCCGTCCCGTTGGTCGGCTTGATCAGGCCGGGCCAAGTACCTCATCGGCGCTGCGGGGCTCCGCGCGCGACTGCTGGTTGAGCTTGTGGCGTTCGATGGAGGATCGCCGGTAGACCTCCTTGCGGGATCGCATGATGTTGCCGAGGGGCGCGTGTTCGGCAGTGACCCGCCAGGGTGTGAAGGACAGCGAGTCCATCTTCTCCAGGTTTTCCGGGCCGGAGATGTCCTGCTGCGGCAGCCGCAGCCTGGCCACGGTGACGGACGGCGAGAGCTGCTCGGGCCACTCCACGGTGGTGTTCTCCACCGGCATCCGCTCCAGGTCGGTGCAGAGCTGTACCTGGATGTCGAAGGCGTAGGGGCGCTCCTGCAACTCGGCTTGCAGGGCCGGTCGGAAGACCTCCTGCGCGGAGGTCGGGTCGATGTCGCGCCGGACCACCGCGGCGGCGAAGGACGGGTCGGGGGTGATGCGCACCTTGGCTATGTAGTCCCCGTGCCGGACCGCGCCCATCGTCCAGTAGCTCGACAGCAGCAGATTGGCCGGAGGGATCTTTGACAGGCGCAGGAAGGCCAGGAACTCGTCCCACGCCCAGCTGTCCTGGTCCAGCGTTCCCTTTCCGGTCACGAACTCGGTGAAGAAGCGATGCGCGCCGGGTCGGCCCTGGGAGAAGTAGGCCGGCGCGTTCAGGAACAACTCCTGGATGAACAGGTAGTGCTCGACTGTGTTGCAGAAGAAGATCGGTCCGTTGATGTTGGCGTAGTCGAAGGTGCCTGTGTCCGGTTCGTCTTCCAGCAGGGTCGGGCCGGGGATGTCGAAGATCTTCAGCGCCAGTCCGGTGGCGGCGCCCAGTCGCGCGTCGGCTCCGGCGTGAGGCGAGCCGTTGGAGAAACGGATGAGCGCATCGTGGGTTCCCGGAGTCGCGTAGATGCCTTGGGCGTACTCGGGGGGAAGCCCGTCCAGGATCTCCACTTCCCCTCGGACCAGCCCGTAGCCCTTGGCATGGGCGTCGCGCAGGGCTCGTCCGGTGCCACCGGCCTTGACGGAGTCGGTGATGTAGGCCTCGGTCTTTTCGATCACCGTCTGCACGTTCTGGTCGAAGTGCGGGTCCTCGTCTTCGACGTCGGGCGTGTAGGGGACGAACTGTGCTGCCATGACTTCGACCTCTCCTCAGAGACCGTGGTGGGGCCTCAGGGCGCAGGAATTGCCCTCAGTCCTCCAGCTCCGCGAGCCAGCGCAGGGCGCGCAGACCCGGCAGGAAGCAGTACTCACCGCCCCGGGTGACCACGAAGCTGGGCAGGTTCTGCAGGCGCCGCCGGACCGGCTTCTCCGGGATGGTGGCGCTGCCGGTTCCGTCGTGGTGTCCGGCTACCGGATCCTTCTCGCCGGGGTAGCCGATGAAGTTGCCGTCATTGACCCACTCAGCCTTGATGAATTCGAACTGTCGTTCAAGGTGGGCTCCGATGAAGACTCCGACCAGGCCCCGGTCGGCGCCGTCGTCCTCCAGTACGCCCTCCGGCAGAGGTGGGCCGTAGGTGGTGCCGCGGCGGATGAGGCGGTGCATCCGCGCCTCGCCGATGATGGTGGCATCGCGCGGGTTGTTACGCCGGATGTGTGCGCCGGCGGGGCACCGGAAGCCCCGATCGTCGTTCTCCCGGTAGAGGAAGTCGTTGACGCGGTGCGGATCGGCCGCCAGCTCTGGATCATCGTGCTCCGGCGACAGCGCCAACGGCGCCCCACTGGGCCAGCGCCCGACCATCTTCGCCGCCAGGAGCGCCTCCTCCTCGGCGCTGGAACTGTTCGCGCGCAGGTATCGGCGCCAGGCCGCCACATTGGTGTGGAGCTTGCGCACGGCCACGAAGGTCCCGTTGCGCCCCAGTACATCGGGGCTGGGCATGGGCGGCAGGCTGCCGGTCTCGTCGGGGTAGCCGAGGATGAACTCGCCGGCCTTGATGGGAACTTCCTGCGGGTTGGAGCCGGGCAGGCCGACGCCCTCGATGTTCGGATGGCTGATGCCGTCACGGAATCCGAAGGTGGTGCGCCCGGTCGGGAGTTGGTGCACCTCCTGCTGCCAGATCACCTGGACACCGGGCGTGGCCTCGTAGGCGACACGGGCCCGTTCCAGCTCCTTGTCCAGCTGCGCCGCATCGGAGGAGAGGGCGCTCAACGCGATATGGACATCGCCCGTTCCGAAGGGTGCCTCCCAGTGGGCCGCGGCACTCTCGCCCACGTCACCGATCCGCTCCGCCCGCGCGGCCATGCCCTCACGAAACGCCCGCGGAAAGCTGTCCAGCGACTCCTCGGGCACACCCAGGGCCCTCAGTCCCTGGTAGGTGAACGCCACAGCCACCCAGGCGTCCTGGCTCCGGTCCACGCTGGGCAGACCACCCGCGGTCACCGGGAGCAGCCGCCGCAGCAGGGCCCGCCCGGCGTGGCGGTCATCGACCCGCAGGAAGATGAACCTTCCCTCGTACGGCACCGGCCGTGGACGCAATGCCCCACTTTGGACGTCGTCGATCTCGACGCGCACATTGGCCGCGCTGCTGCTTGCCGTCGTGTTCATGCTCGCTTGTGCCTCCACATCGGCCTCTGCCTGGTCAGCACTCCAGCGGCCGACCCGAGCCCGCCGACGCGGTCCACCGATGGTGGGTCGGCTCTGAGGGTTGGTTGTGTCCGGGTTCTAGGCCGCGGCTTCCTCCATCAGCTTCTGGAAGGCCGGCGTGGCCAGCAACTCCGCGTTGGCCGGGTTGTCCAGCGCCGCCCGGAACTCAGGGGTGTCCAGCACCGCCTGGAACGCCTCGTTCACGCGTTGGTCCTTCCAGATCTGCTGAACGGTCAGATCGGGATACGAGCTGACGAAGACACCGGCAGGCCCCTGGTGGGCGACGAACCAGTCCTTCACCCCTGGATCGCTGACGCCAGGAAACCCTTCGGTGTGCGAGAAGACCTTGTCGAAGCGGGCCCCGACCACCGTCTTGCCGAAGTCGTCGATGTAGGTGTCCCAGGAGCCGTCGAAGACGCTGGCGAACATGTGCCGGGTGTCGTTGTCGAACAACACATGGCGTGCGTCGTGCAGGGTGCCGATCTCGTGCAGTGCCCCACGCGCCTGCACATCAGCCGACCCGGCGGCGAGCGTGGCGAGATCCTCCCGCATCGCATCGGCGTGGCCCGGCTTGATCTTGGTAAAGACGGTGAATTCGCTACACACCCCATCCGTCATACCCGGCCGCTCGGGCTGAGCTGACTGGGTCGCATCTGTCGTCGCAGCCATCGTGAGTCACTCCTGCCACGGATCGGTTCGAGGGTCGCCAAGCGCTCGAACATGAGGCGCCATCGCCCTCACCTCCAATCCTTACTCCACACGTACCGCCTCGCACCCCCGGCCATGGGCCAGGTGATTACCCAGGATCCCCGCGTCCTGAGGGACTCCCGAGGACAGATCCGGAAAGGCGCAGGAAGATGTATCTGGGACGTGGCGTCACCGTCACGTCCTCGGGCAGCCGCCTCCGCATGGCCGTGAAGACAGGGACGCAACCGACCACGCAGCGACCCGTCGCTCCGCCCGGGTGCTGGCCCCGCCGCAATGCACCGTGCGGGGTGGAGCGACGAAGCGCTCAGGCGGAGTTCGCCGTCCACATCGGCCGCTTCCGGACAGGCCGTGACCCACGGCCCAGGGTCCCTCTGCAGACCCTGTGCCCGTCGCCGACCGTCCCACGGCTGCCCGCACAGGGCGTCGGGGCACCCACCAAGCATTGCTCAACCGGATGCTCAACCGGATCGCCGCCCTGATCCCCGTCTGGAGGCAACCATGGGCAAAGTTCTCGGTGACGTGCTGGGCCTTGCGGCCGCCGTCGCGATCAGCCCGCTCCCGATCATCGCCATCATTCTCATACTCGCCACGCCTAGGGGACGTCTCAACGGCCCCCTCTTCACCGTCGGCTGGATCCTGGGACTCTCGGCACTGGGCGCGGTGATGCTGGCAGTCGCTTCCCCCGCAGGTGCCTCCGCCCACAATCAGCCTGCCACCTGGGTGGGAGCCCTCAAGCTCGCTCTGGGCGTGCTCCTCGTCCTCTTCGGCGCCCGGCAATGGCACCGGCGCCCGAGGGATCCCTCGCAAGCCCAACTGCCCAAGTGGATGGGCGCGATCGACCGCCTCACGCCGGTCAAGGTCTTGGGACTCGGACTGGCCCTGGCCGCACTCAACGCCAAGAACGCCCCGCTGACCATCGCCGCGGCCGCGTCCATCGGCTCAGCCGGACTGCCAGTCGGGCAGCAGATCGCATCGCTGGCAATCTTCGTCCTGATCGCCACCCTCGGCCTTCTGGCCCCACTGGGAGTCTTCCTCCTCGGAGGAGAGCGAGCCAAAACCACGCTCGGCAATTGGAAAGACTGGGCCGCGCAGCACAACGTCGCCGTGATGGCGGTCCTGTTCTTCGTTCTCGGGTTGAAACTGCTCGGCGACGGCATCGGCATCCTCACCTCCTGACTTCAAATCCCCCACCCACCAAGCAGGTTGAGGGCCTCAGATCGGGTGAGTCGGTCAGAGGACGTCGTCTTGCGCGCTGTCAGCGGGTGCCCGACGTTCCCGGGGTCCGCTCGATCGGGCACGTCTGAGGCACGGCGGCGGGGCGTCAGTAGCCGGTACCGCGCTTGACCTGGGCCCGCTCGACCCCGTGAGTCGCACCCTTGTCGTCCAAAGTGCGACACGCGTCGACGATGTCCTGGCTCAGGCGTTCGATCTGCTCGCGGCTCAGGGTCTCCTTGACCAGGGCACGCATGATCTTCACCCGCTCCGCGTTGGGCGGGAGGGTGTACGCCGGCACCATCCAGCCGCGCTCGGCCGAGAGCTGCCAGGCGACGTCGGACTCGTCGTAGGGGTGCTTGCCGGCGAGACGGAAAGCGACCAGGGGCAACTGCTCGAGGTCGCTGCCGATCACTTCGAAGCGGCCGCTGCTACGCAGGTTTTCCGCCAACGCACGGGCGTTCTCCTGCATCACCTTCATGACGTAGGTGTAGCCCTGGCGACCGAGCCGCACGAAGTTGTAGTACTGCGCGAGCACCATCGATGCGCCGGTGGAGAAGTTCAGCGTGAACGTCGCGTCGGTCTTGCCCAAATAGTTCTCGTAGAACACGAGGCTCTTGGCCAGGTCGGACTCCTCACGGAAGACCAGCCAGCCGATGCCGGGGTAAACCAGGCCGTACTTGTGTCCCGAGACATTGATCGAACGGACCTGCTCGAGCCGGAAGTCCCATTTCGAGTCCGGGTAGAGGAAGGGCCATACGAACGCGCCGCTGGCGCCGTCGACGTGGATCGGGATGTCGAGATCGCGCTCTTTACGGACGTCTCGCAGGAGCTTGTCGATCCCGACGACGTCGTCCTTGTGGCCGGTGAACGTGGTGCCGAGGACGGCGACGACGCCGATCGTGTTCTCGTCGAGATGGGGCTCCACGTCCTCCGGGCCGATCGTGTACTTGCCCTCTGCAAGCGGCACGATCCGCGGTTCGACGTCGAAGTAGCGGCAGAACTTCTCCCACACGACGTGGACGTCCCCGCCGAAAATCAGGTTGGGCCGATCGATCGACAGGTTGGCCGCCTGGCGGCGCTCGCGCCACTTCCACTTCAGCGACAGCGCGCCGAGCATGATCGCCTCGGACGAGCCCTGGGTCCGACATCCGGCCGTCCTGCCAGGGGCGTGGAAGAGGTCGGCGAGCATGCGCACGCAACGCTGCTCGATCTCGGCGGAAATGGGGTACTCGGCGTGGTCGATAAAATTGCGGTGGAGGTTCTCGGCAATGAGCCGTTGCGCCTCCGGCTCCATCCAAGTAGTGACAAACGTGGCCAGGTTGCGTTGCGGGTCGCCCTCCATGGCGAGATCCACATCCACGAGCCTCATTGCGTCCGTCGCGGCCATGCCTTCCTCGGGGAAAGTCTCCGAGGGAGCGGGCTCGGTCAAAAATCGGTTGCCGAACAGGGCCGCGTCGTCGCGCTTGGTCATACGACGATTCAAGCAGTGCCGGAGCCGGCCTCTGGGACGGACACGCTGAGGCGCAATAGCAAGGTTTCGATCATGAACGTGGCCGCCCGTCACAGCTACTTGGAGCACGAATCTCGACAGGAAGAAATGCGTGAAGGCAGCAGAGATCGCGAGCAAGCGCCGAGCGCCTGTCCTGGCCGCCGGCCTCGAAGACGAGCCAGTGTTTTAGCGGCTTCGCCATACCGGCCGGCTCACCGTTGGAATCCCTGGCCATCCCCTTGATGTCAGCGAGACTCGACACTCCGAACTTACCGGGGAATTCAAGCAGCGCCCCCTTGGGGGATTCGAGAGTCATTACCTCGAAATCCCGCGATGAGCCATTCTTGTACACGGTGAGTCGGATCCATCCCGGTGTCTGAGGGCCACCGCCGGAGGCTTCTCTGCTTCTCTCTCGGGCTGGTGTCGCGCCGGAGGCTGCGGTGCGCGCCGCGCTTGCGCGCGCGGCGCCTTGATGAAGTAGGGAAGTGTGGCTGAGAGGTTGGGGCAGTCCGCCGCGCGTTGGTGAGCAGCATCCGGGGATATTCACTCATCTGTGGTCACAACACGGGCATACCCTCTCCACGCGGCGCACATGGGGACGCATGATGCCCTCCGGCACATCACGTCCTTTGGGGGGACCATGCCCGACAGCACGCCACCACCCATGCCCGACAGCACGCCACCACCCATGCCCGACTTCCCGCCGTCACCGCGGCCGGTGGTGAAGAAGAACCACACCAACGCGATCATCGTCGGTTCGGCGGCCGCACTCATCGCCGCGGTCGTCGCCACCGGAGTCGTCGTCGTGCAGTCCAGAGACGACACCAGCAAACCAGGCACCGCCGCCGAGTCGAGCACCCCGGGCACAGACGCCGTGGCCGACGCCGCCGACCCGGAGCCGACGTACACCGACATCGACGCCAACAGCTTCACGATCGAACTGCGCACCACCAAGCGGCAGTGCTTCGGATCGGCGGGCTGCAACGTGACGGTCGAACCGGACCTGACCTACCTGGGCGACACCGAGGGCATCGACCCGGATGCGATGTACGAGATCACCTATGAGATCCACGGCGACGAGGCCGGCCCGGTCATTGAGACGGCCGAGCTGTCGGACCGGACGAGCCTGAATTTCACGCCGTCTCTGATCAGCACGGCTTCGGCGGGCACGAAAGTGTCCGTGGAGATCACTGACGTCGCGGCTCGGGGGTGAGGGGGCTCAGGTTCGGTCGCCGCGGTGCAGCATCTGCCGGCTGATCCGGGGACCTTCGACCCGCTCACGTGATCTGTACACACGCACAGGGCGACGCGGCCGACCACCCCGAACAGCCCGTTACGCCAGACGCGGCATGTCACGCACGGTCAGGGCAGATGGATCTCGCCTCCAGCGCGCAGCTCGTCCAGGTAATCGCTCGTCAGCGTGCCCGTGCGGGTGAACCAGTCGTGCAGGACGGCGGTTTCGGCGGACGTGTAGTCGGAGAGGAGGGCGGTCAGGCGGGTCTGGTACGGCTCGTGGAGGGCCAGGACGCGGGCGACGGCGGCCGGTTGCGCGGCGATACGGACGCGGCGGCGGTCCGTGGGGTCGGGGCGGCGGGTGACGAAGCCCGCGCGTTCCAGACGATTGACGATCCCGGTCGCCGCGCCCGTCGTCACGTGGGCGTGTTCCGCGAGGTCGCCCGCGGTGAGCAGGTTCTCGCCGGCCTTCAGGACGCAGGTGAAGCACAGGAAATCGGTGACGTTCAGGCCCAGCCGCCGGGCCATCTCCTGCTGGCTGAGCAGGTGGGTCGCGATGAGGTGGTCCATGGCGGAGAGCGCCCGGGCCGGTGTCGCGGGCGGGCGCGCGGGCGCGTCCGGGTGAGGAGGTGCGTCCGGGTGAGGGGGTGCATCCGGATGTGGGGGTGCGTCCGGGCGTGGGTTCGGGTGAGGGCCCGGGTGTGGGTTCGGGTGCGGCTTGCCCTGGGGCATCGAGGAATTCCCTTAGTGCGTAAGAGGTTTTGATGCTTAATTTCTTAGGTAGTGAGGGGTTGTGAGCCTAGTCGTCACCTTGGGGAGAGGCCGTAGATGAGCCAGTACGACGAAGGGCACACCGTTGCCGGGTGGACCGGGTTCGGGATCGCCACCGTGGGCGTGACGGGGATCGGGTTCGGGATCTGCGCCGGGAACACCCTGGGGGTGTGGGGCGGGCTGGCCGTCGTGGTGATCAGCTTGCTCGTCACCTGGGTGCTGCACCTCGCCGGCTGGGGCAAGCCGCCCGGGCGCCGGCCCGTCGGGGACTGGGCGATGCGGGCCAAGGACCGTACGGCGCGGGAGGGGCATCCCCGGTGCCTAGGGTGCCGGCTGGCCGGGCGGGGCCGGCCTGCGGAGCTTCCCGCCCGCGTGACCGCCGAGACGGGCAGGGGTGAGCCGGTGACCGGGTCCGCCGGCTGACCACGTCGCCGAGGACCACGTCGTCGGGGACCACGTCGCCGAGGACCCCGCCGCCGACCCGCAAGATCGCTGGTCAGGCCCACTGTCAGTGCCGGCCCGTAGGGTCATTGGTGTGCGGCGGGTGTGGAGATGTGCGGGGCTGCGGTGGTCGGTGGACGGGCCCGTGTTGATGTGGGGAGACGGGCGCGGTAGCTCGCTGGGCTGGGGGAAGCGGGTGGCCTTCGGGGTTGCGGAGGGGGGTGTGCGGACATGTGTGGGGGCTCGGGGGCATGCGTGCCCCGTGGCGGCGGTGGTGTCGGGGCGGAGTACGGGCGTGCGGTGCGAGGAGTGCGCGCGCCTGGACCGGACGCACTCCGTGGCCGCCGACACGATGGCCGACGATCCGCGGCCGTACCGCGTGTATCTGGCGTGGTTCGGCCTCGGGATGGTGAAGGTGGGGATCACCCGGGTCGAGCGGGGGTCGGCGCGGCTGCTGGAGCAGGGGGCCGTCGTCTTCAGCTGGCTGGGGCAGGGGCCCTTGATGGCCGCTCGGCGGGCCGAGGAGTTGTTGCGGGCCGCGCTCAAGGTGCCGGACCGGATTCCGTACGCCGACAAGCGGGTCGTGCGGGCCGGTCTTCCGGGGCCCGGCGAGCGGGTGGCCGAGATACGGGAGCTGCACGAGCGCGTCGGGCGGCTCGACGCCTGGCCCGAGTCCCTCCAGCGCGCGCCGTTCGAACCCGTCGACCACACCGAGGTGTTCGGGCTGGCTGGACTCGCGCCCGCGGTGGGCGTCGTGAGCGAGCTCGTCCCCGGTGGCGTGGTGAGCGGCGAGCTGTGCGCCGCCGCCGGGCCCGACCTGCATCTCCGCACCGGGCGTGGAGTCGTCGTGCTCGACACGCGACTGATGACCGGGTGGGAGCTGACCGCGGCGGGGGACGGGGCAGCTGGACTCAGCGTTCCGGTAAGGGAGTTGAGAGACAGCACCGTGCAGGACGGGCTCTTCTGATGAGCGCTTCTGATGAGTACTTCTTGAGAGCTCTTCTGGAGAGCTCTGCCGCGACCGAGGGAATCGCCTGCAGGAGGGTCAAGACTTCGATCCCTTTTGGATCCCGTTCGGAAAGGTGCTGGACGGGAGCGTGCCCCCGAGCCGAGAGTGGCCGACATGAGCGATCACCCCATTGCGCCTGTCGCGCCCGTCGCACCTGTCCCCGCCCATGAACCGCCCTACTACGCCGCCGTGTTCACGTCCGTACGGACCGAGGACGACGGTGGGTACGGTGAGACCGCCGAGCGGATGGAGGAGTTGGTGAAGGACATCCGGGGCTACCTGGGCATGGACCACGCGCGCACGCCGGGCGGGCTGTCCATCACCGTCGGGTACTTCAGGGACGAGGAAGCGATCAGGGAGTGGAGCGCCCATGCCGAGCACCGGGCGGCGCAGAGGCGCGGCCGCGCCGAGTGGTACGAGCGCTACACCCTCCACATCGCCAAGGTCGAGCGGAGCCACGGCTTCGAGCGCAGCCCGGCGCGGCCGGAGGCCAGCCGGCCGCAGCCCAGCCGGCCGCAGCCCGGCGCAGCCACGGGGGCGTGAGTGAACGCGGCTGAGGGGGTGGACGTGGCGGAGGCCGAGGAGGTCCGGAGGTTCTGGGAGCGGCTCGGGCTCCCCGGGCTCATCGACGTGCACACCCACTTCATGCCCGAGCGCGTCCTGCGCAAGGTGTGGGACTACTTCGACGGGCTCGGGCCGCTGACGGGCGGCGTCGAGTGGCCGATCACCTATCGCGCCGACGAGGACGAACGGCTCGCGGTGATCCGGGAGTTCGGGGTGCGCGCCTTCACGGCGATGCTCTACCCGCACAAGGCCGGCATGGCCGAGTGGCTCAACTCCTGGGCCGTCGACTTCGCCCGCCGGACCCCCGACTGTCTGCACACGGCGACCCTCTTCCCCGAGCCCGGCGTCGAGACGTACGTACGGGGAGCCGTGGAGGCGGGGGCGCGGGTCTTCAAGGCACATGTGCAGGTGGGGGCGTACGACCCGGGGGACCCGCTTCTCGACCCGGTGTGGGGGCTGCTCGCCGACGCCGGGATTCCCGTCGTGACGCACTGCGGGTCCGGACCCTCGCCAGGCAAGCACACCGGGCCCGGACCGGTCGCGCGGGTGCTCGCCCGGCACCCCCGGCTGCGGCTCGTCGTCGCCCACATGGGCATGCCCGAGTACGAGGACTTCCTGGACCTCGCCGAGCGGTACGGGGAGGTGCGGCTCGACACGACGATGGCGTTCACGGACTTCAGCGAGCGCATCGCGCCGTTCCCGCGCCGCGCGCTCCCCCGGCTGGCCGCCCTCGGCGACCGGATCCTGCTCGGCACCGACTTCCCGAACATCCCGTACCTCTACGTCCACCAGCTGCGTTCCCTGGAAGGCCTCGGCCTGGGGGACGCGTGGCTCCGGGCGGTCTGCTTCGAGAACGGCGCACGGCTGTTCAAGATCAAACAGTGGGCCGGGTCGGTGCCACGCACTCGATGATCTTCCCAGGAGTTCCCTGAGAGGCACCTGTGTGTTTCTCAGGGAAATCACAGGTTGTGGAAAGGATGCTCTCAGCGGCGCCCATCAAGGTGTCCGCTATGACCACGACCTCGCCCCAGGGGCGCACCGAACTGCTGAGGCCGGACGGGAGCCCCGTCCGAGTGCTTGTGGTGGACGACGAGCTGTCGATCACCGAGCTGCTGTCCATGGCCCTTCGCTACGAAGGCTGGCAGATCCGCAGCGCGGGTGATGGACAGGGTGCGGTGCAGACCGCCCGCGAGTTCCGGCCCGACGCCGTCGTTCTCGACATGATGCTGCCCGACATGGACGGGCTGACCGTCCTCGGCCGGCTGCGCCGCGAACTGCCCGACGTGCCGGTGCTGTTCCTGACCGCGAAGGACGCCGTCGAGGACCGCATCGCGGGCCTCACCGCCGGTGGCGACGACTATGTGACCAAGCCGTTCAGTCTGGAAGAGGTCGTGGCCCGGCTGCGCGGACTGATCCGCCGTTCCGGTGCCGCCGACCGGCGTTCCGACTCCGTGCTCGTCGTCGGGGACCTCACCCTCGACGAGGACAGCCACGAGGTGTCGCGGGCCGGCGAGAACATCCACCTCACCGCGACCGAGTTCGAGCTGCTGCGCTTCCTGATGCGCAATCCGCGCCGGGTGCTCAGCAAGGCGCAGATACTCGACCGCGTGTGGTCGTACGACTTCGGTGGCCAGGCCAATGTGGTCGAGCTCTACATCTCGTATCTGCGGCGGAAGATCGACGCCGGGCGGGAGCCGATGATCCACACCCGTCGTGGGGCCGGTTATCTGATCAAGCCCGCGGCGTCATGAGCCGGCGACGACGGCCGCGTACGCAGAAGAGGCGAGGACGACAGCCGCGCACCCTGCGGACGCGGCTCGTCGTCTCGGCGGTCGCGCTGATCGCCGTGGTCTGCGCCGTGATCGGCACGGTGACGACCATAGCCCTGGGCCAGCATCTGTATCAGCAACTGAACGGCCAGGTCACCGAGGCCGCCAAGCGGCTCGGGGGTCCCCCGAGGAATCTGGAGAACGGCGGCGGCCATCTCCCCGACGCCGGCCCGAACGGCGGCTCCTCGACGAACTCCTCCAACGGCTCTTCGGCCCAGGACAGGCTCAGCGCCTTCGTCACCCAGGGTCCGACCCAGCGGGACACCATCGCCGCCGAGGTCGACTCCAGCGGTGGAGTCACCCGGGCGGTCGTCGCCGAGGAGTCCACCACCAGCGGTTTCTTCGATCGTATGAAGGCCGTCGAGCTGTCCGAGGCGCAGGCCGCCGTGCTCGGATCGGTGTCCAAGACCGGCATCCACACCGTGGACATCCCGGGCAGGGGCGAGTACCGGGTCACGTACGTGCATGGCGCCAGGGGCACGTACTACGTCGCCCTGCCCACCAAGTCCGTCACCAACACCATCAGCACGCTCATCATCGTCGAGGTGAGCGTCACCGGTGCCGGTCTGGTCGCCGCCGCGATCGCGGGCAGTGTGCTCGTCGGCGTCGCCCTGCGCCCCCTCCGCAAGGTCGCCGCCACCGCCACCCGTGTCTCCGAACTCCCCCTCCACACCGGCGAGGTCACCCTCTACGAGAGGGTCTCCGAGCCCGAGTCCGATCCGCACACCGAGGTCGGGCAGGTCGGCGCGGCGCTCAACCGCATGCTCGACCACATCCACGGCGCCCTGCACGCACGCCAGCAGAGCGAGACGCGCGTACGGCAGTTCGTCGCGGACGCCAGTCACGAGCTGCGGACGCCGCTGGCGTCCATCCGCGGGTACGCCGAGCTCACCAGACGGGGACGCGAGGAGACCGGGCCCGACACCCGGCACGCGCTCGGGCGGATCGAGTCCGAGGCCGGCCGCATGACCCTGCTCGTCGAGGACCTGCTGCTGCTCGCCCGGCTCGACGCGGGCCGGCCGCTGCAGTACGAGCAGACCGACCTCGTACCCCTGGTGATCGATGCGGTGAGCGACGCCCGGGCCGCCGGGCGGGACCACAACTGGCGGCTGGAGCTGCCGGACGAGCCCGCCCTGGTGTCCGCGGACGCCGCGCGCCTGCAACAGGTCATGGTCAATCTGTTCGCGAACGCACGCACCCACACCCCACCGGGTACGACCGTCACGGCGCGCGTGCACCGGCACGGGCCGTGGCTGTGCGTGGACGTCCAGGACGACGGTCCCGGCATTCCGGCCGACCTGCTCCCGCGCGTCTTCGAACGCTTCGCGCGCGGCGACTCCTCGCGCTCCCGTGCCTCCGGTTCGACCGGGCTGGGGCTCGCCATCGTGCAGGCCGTCGCGGCCGCGCACGGCGGCGCGGTGACCGTCGACAGCATCCCCGGCAGGACCGTGTTCACGCTGCATCTGCCCGCGCTCACGCCGGAAACAAACTGGCAACCGCACTCACAGGCACACCACAGCGCCACCACATGGGTGCAACAGGGCGCTTGACGAGAGTCGTTCGCATGCGAACCGACTCTTCTCCCGGCAACCTGCCGGCGCGGGAGCACCTCCCGGCCGGAAACGCCGGTACGCCTGTCCTGGACGTAGTGATCCCCGTCTACAACGAGGAGAAGGACCTCCAGCCATGTGTGCTCAGACTGCACGAGCACCTCAAGCGCACCTTCCCGTACGCGTTCCGCATCACCGTCGCGGACAACGCGTCCACGGACACCACCCCTCAGGTGGCCGCGCGGCTGGCGGCGGAGATCCCGGAGGTCACCTCCTTCCGGCTCGAGCAGAAGGGCCGCGGCCGGGCGCTGCGGACCGTGTGGTCGGCCTCGGACGCGCCGATCCTCGCGTACATGGACGTGGATCTGTCCACCGACCTCAACGCGCTGCTGCCGCTGGTGGCGCCGCTGATCTCCGGCCACTCGGACCTCGCGATCGGCTCCCGGCTGTCCCGCTCCTCGCGTGTCGTGCGCGGCGCCAAGCGGGAGTTCATCAGCCGTACGTACAACCTGATCCTGCGCGGTTCGCTGCAGGCCCGCTTCTCGGACGCCCAGTGCGGCTTCAAGGCGATCCGCCGTGATGTCGCCCAGCTGCTGCTGCCGCTCGTCGAGGACACCGGCTGGTTCTTCGACACCGAGATGCTGGTGCTCGCCGAGCGCGCCGGACTGCGTATCCACGAAGTGCCGGTCGACTGGGTCGACGACCCGAACTCGACGGTGCACATCGTGAAGACCGCCACCGACGACCTCAAGGGTGTGTGGCGGGTCGGCCGCGCGCTCGCCACCGGTTCGCTGCCGCTCGACCGGCTCGCCCGGCCCTTCGGGGACGACCCGCGCGACCGCGACCTGACCGACGTACCCAAGGGCCTGGCCCGTCAGCTGGTCGGCTTCTGTGTGGTGGGCGCTCTGTCGACGCTCTTCTACCTGCTGCTCTACAGCGGCTTCCGCTCGATCTCGGGATCGCAGATCGCCAACGCGCTCGCCCTGCTGGTGTCGGCGGTCGCCAACACGGCGGCCAACCGGCGGCTCACCTTCGGCGTACGCGGCCGGGGCGGCGCCGTCCGGCACCAGGCCCAGGGCCTGGTGGTCTTCGGCATCGGTCTCGCCCTCACCAGTGGCTCGCTCGCCGCCCTGAACGCGGCGACGGCCAACCCCTCGCACTCCACCGAGCTGGCGGTCCTCGTCGCCGCCAACCTCGCGGCGACGGTGCTGCGGTTCCTGCTCTTCCGTGCCTGGGTCTTCCCGGACCGGCAGAGCGACGGCGGCACGCCGTCGCAGGTCGTGGCCTCGCACCAGGTGGCCTCGCCCACCTACTCGACAGCGGCCCAGGGCCACAGCCCGCACCCGCCGCTGCCCCAGCGCCCCACGGCGCCCACGACCTCGTACGACACACCCCCGTACGACACACGCTCGTACGACACCCCTTCCTACGACACCTCTTCCTACGACACAGCCCAGTTCCGCGCCGGTGAAGCCGCGGACCGCACCTGGGGGGACTCGACCATGCAGTTGCAGGCGGTGCGCCCGCACGACCACGACCCGAGGAACGCACGATGACGACTCAGCCCGATACGAGCCATCAGGGGGGCACGGGCCCCTTCTGGGGGCCGCCGGACACGCAGGGCGGGACCGCCGTGCACGAGCCGGTCGTGCCCGCCGCGGCCCCGGTGCCGGCTCCCGGCTCCGGTGAGCCCGAGCAGCCGTTCTTCCACCGCGCCTGGCGTGGCCGGCCCGAGGACCCGCGCTGGGTGCGCCCCGCCTTCCTCGGCCTGCTGCTCGCCACGGCGGTGCTCTACCTGTACAACCTGAGTGCCTCCGGATACGCCAACTCCTTCTACTCCGCAGCCGTGCAGGCCGGCAGCCAGAGCTGGAAGGCGATGTTCTTCGGCTCGCTCGACTCGGCGAACGCCATCACCGTCGACAAGCCTCCGGCGTCGCTGTGGCCGATGGCCCTGTCGGTGCGGATCTTCGGCCTCAACTCGTGGGCGATCCTCGTCCCCGAGGTGCTCATGGGCGTGGCCACGGTCGGCGTCCTGTACGCGGCGGTCCGGCGTCGCTTCAGCCCAGCGGCAGGTCTGATCGCGGGCGCCGTGCTCGCGCTCACTCCCGTCGCCGCGCTGATGTTCCGGTTCAACAACCCGGACGCGATGCTCGCCCTGCTGATGACCGTCACGGTCTACTGCGTGATCCGCGGCCTGGAGGACGGCCGGACGAAGTGGCTGGTGTGGGCGGGTGTCGCGGTCGGCTTCGCCTTCCTCGCCAAGACCCTGCAGGCCTTCCTGATCCTGCCGCCGCTCGCCGTGCTCTACGCGGTCTGTGCGCCGGTGAAGCTGAAGAAGCGGTTCGGGCAGCTGGCCCTGTCGGCGGTCGCGATGGTCGTCGCCGGCGGCTGGTGGGTGGCGATCGTGGAGCTGTGGCCCGCGTCCTCCCGCCCGTACATCGGCGGCTCGCAGAACAACTCCTTCCTGGAGCTGACCTTCGGCTACAACGGACTCGGCCGCATCAACGGCGACGAGACCGGCAGCGTCGGCGGCGGTGGTGGCGGCGGTGGCACCGGCCAGTGGGGTGAGACCGGCTGGAACCGGATGTTCAACTCCGAGATCGGCAGCCAGATCTCCTGGCTGCTGCCCGCCGCGCTGATCCTGTTCGTCGCGGGGATCGTCCTCACCCGCAAGGCCAAGCGGACGGACCTGACCCGCAGCTCGTTCCTCGCCTGGGGTGGCGCGCTGCTGACGACCACGGTCATCTTCAGCTACATGGCGGGCATCTTCCACCAGTACTACACAATCGCCCTGGCCCCCTACATCGCGGCCCTGGTCGGCATGGGCGCGACGGTGCTGTGGGAGGAGCGGTCCAGGATCTGGGCCTCGCTGACCCTCGCCGCCTCGGTCACCGCGACAGCGGCCTGGGGTTACGTCCTCCTCAACCGCACCCCCACCTATCTGCCCTGGCTGAAGTGGCTCGTCCTCATCGGCGGTCTGGTCGGCGCGCTCGGCCTGATCTTCGCGGCCAGGCTGGGGCGCCAACTGGCCCTCGCCGCAGTGGGGGTGAGCTTCGTGGCCGCGATCGCGGGTCCGACCGCGTACACGCTGTCCACGGTCGACACCGGGCACACCGGCTCCATCGTGACGGCCGGTCCTGCGGGCGCCAGCATGATGGGCGGCCGGGGCGGCGGTGGCGGTATGCGCGGCGGTGGCGGCGGCTTCCCGGGCGGCGGCAACACCCAGAACGGCCAGGGCAACCCCCAGCAGGGCGGCGGAATGGGTCAGCCCCCGACCGGCGGCAACGGCGGCGGCTTCCCCGGCGCGGGCCAGAACCAGCAGGGCAACGGCCAGAGCCAGCGGCAGGGCGGCATGGGCGGCCGGATGGGCGAAGGCGGCAGGGGCGGCGGCTTCGGTGGCCTGCTCAACGGCGCGAGCGTCAGCTCCGAGGCCAAGGCGCTCCTGGAGAAGAACGCGGGCGACTACACCTGGGCCGCCGCGGCCATCGGTGCCCAGAACGCCGCGAGCTACCAGCTCTCCACCGGTGAGCCGGTGATGGCGATCGGTGGCTTCAACGGCAGCGACCCGTCTCCGACGCTGGCCCAGTTCCAGAAGTACGTGACGGACGGCAAGATCCACTACTTCATCTCCGGCGGAACGGGCGGTGGCGGCATGGGCGGCAGCAGCAGCGGCACCTCGTCCCAGATCACTTCGTGGGTCGAGTCCCACTTCAAGAAGGTGACGGTCGGGTCGGCGACGTTCTACGACCTGACGCAGCCGACGAGCTGACCGGGGTCTGCCGGGCGGTGCCGGGCAGGGCGGTGGCCCGGAGCGATCTCGCTCCGGGCCACCGCCCTTTGCGTACGTCTTCGGGTGTCGCGCGTACCTCTGCGGGTGCGAGTACGTCTTCGGGTGTCGTGCGTACACGTTTGCGTGTCGCGCGTGCGGCGCCGGATATCGCCTGAGGCGTACGACGCCGGGTATCGCCCGGCGCGTGCGACGCCGGATATCGCCTTGTACGGCGTAGAGGACTTGTTCTACGGTGTACGACGATCGTCTCTCGTACACCGTAGAAGGGACCCGCGTTGACAACCCCCCGAGCCGCTGACCGGCCCGTCGACCGGCCCGCTGACCGGCCCGTCGAACGGCCCGCTGACGCGGGACACCCCCAGCGCTGGCTGATCCTCGGCGTCATCTGCCTCGCGCAGCTCACCGTGCTGCTCGACAACACCGTGCTGAACGTCGCGATCCCCTCCCTCACCCGGGAGCTGGGCGCGGCGACCTCCGACATCCAGTGGATGATCAACGCGTACTCGCTGGTGCAGTCCGGGTTGCTGCTCACCGCGGGCAGCGCCGCCGACCGCTACGGCCGCAAGAAGATGCTGATCGCCGGACTCGTGCTCTTCGGGATCGGGTCGCTGGTGGCCGGACTCGCCGACTCCACGGGCCAGTTGATCGCCGCACGCGCGGGCATGGGCATCGGGGGCGCGCTTCTGCTGACCACCACCCTCGCCGTCGCGATGCAGATCTTCACGCCCGACGAGCACCCGAAGGCGATCGGTATCTGGAGCGCGGTGAACGCGCTCGGTTTCGCGGCCGGTCCCCTCCTCGGCGGCTTCATGCTCAACCACTTCTGGTGGGGCGCGATCTTCCTGCTGAACCTGCCGGTGGCGGCGATGGGACTGGCCGCGGTGGTGGCCCTCGTGCCGGAGTCGAAGAATCCGCGAGGCGACCGTCCGGATCTGCTCGGCGCACTGCTCTCGACCGTCGGCATGACCGCACTCGTGTACGCGATCATCTCGGGCCCCGAGCACGGGTGGACGTCGGGACGGGTCGTGCTGACCGCCGGCGTGGCGGTGCTGGTGCTGGCCGCCTTCGCCTACTGGGAGAGCCGGATCCCGTACCCGATGCTGGACCTGCACTTCTTCCGGGACCGGCGGTTCACGGGCGCGGTCGCGGGGGCGGTGCTCATCACCTTCGGCATGGGCGGCGCGCTCTTCCTGCTGACCCAACACCTCCAGTTCGTGCTGGGATACGGCCCGCTGGAGGCCGGACTGCGGACGGCGCCGCTCGCCCTGTCGGTCGTCGCCCTGAACTTCTCCGGTCTGTCGGCGAAGTGGACCGTCGGCTCGGGGCGCCGGTGTCGATCGCGCTCGGCATGGTGCTGATGTCGGCGGGGCTGGTGTCGATCGCGACGCTCGCCGCACACGGGTACGGCGGCACGCTGCTCGGACTGTTGCTCATCGGCGCGGGATGTGCCGTGGCCAACCCCGCCATGGCACACGCCATCATGAGCGCGATCCCGCGCGAGAAGGCGGGCGTGGGCGCGGGCATCAACGGCACCCTCGCCGAGTTCGGCAACGGACTTGGCGTGGCGGTGCTCGGCGCGGTCCTCAACTCCCGCTTCGCCGCGCTGCTTCCGATGGCGGCGAGCTCGCTTCCGGCTGCGCTCGCCTCGGCGGGGTCCGACGAGGAGCGCGGCCGGATCACGGACGCGTTCTCGTCGGGCCTGGAGACCAGCCAGCTGGTGGGCGCGGTGGCGGTGCTTCTCGGCGGACTCCTGGCGGCGGCGTTGCTGCGCCGGGCGGAGCGGGCAGACTCCGCGGTGGCGGTTTCCGCGTAGTGCCCGCTTAGCATCATCAAGGAGGGCGGACCGGAGAATTCCGGGCCGCCCGTAGTCCGAGTTCCGAGGAAGGGGCGCCATGGTGAGGGCAGCCGACCGGGCCGAGCGTCCGGCGCGGACGAGTGTCTGGCTGGAGGGCAAGGCCCCCCGGGGCGGTGCGGCCCGCGGTGGCGGACAGCCGTCGGGGCTCGACCGGGAGCGGATCACCGAGGTCACGGTGCGACTGCTGGACGCGGAGGGGCTGGCGAAGTTCTCCATGCGCCGGCTCGCGGCCGAGCTGAACGTCACCGCGATGTCCGTTTACTGGTACGTCGACACCAAGGACGACCTGCTCGAACTCGCCCTCGACGCGGTCTTCGGGGAACTGGAGCTGCCGGATCCGGAGTCGGGCGAGGACTGGCGGCACCAGCTGCGCTCGCTGGCCGTCGGCTACCGGGCGCTGCTGGTGCGCCACCCCTGGGTGTCGCCGCTCATCGGCAACTTCCTCAACATCGGCCCGCACTCCATGGCCTTCTCGCTCCGCGTGCAACAGGTGGTCCGCAACACGGGGCTGCCGCCGCACGGCCAGATGGGCGCGCTGTCGGCGGTCTTCCAGTTCGTGTACGGCTTCGGCACGATCGAGGGCCACTTCGTGCAGCGCTGCGCCTCGGCCGGCATGTCCCAGGACGAGTACTTCCGGCAGGCCATGAGCACGATCAGCGAGCAGCCGCAGTTCGCGGTGAACCTCGAGAGCACGGCGGATCTGATGGAGGCGCGGGGCGGCGACACGGTGGAGGAGATGCGCGAGCGCGACTTCGCCTTCGCGCTGGAGACGCTGATCGCGGGGATCGAGACGATGGTGGAGCGCGGCTGAGCGCGGCCTACTGCGGCTGAGTGCGGTTGCGGAGGGGGGCTGGGGAGGCTGGGGAGTGGGGGTGTTTCGGCCCCGCCGCCCCTACCCGTCCCTCCCCTCCCTTACCCGGGGCTCCGCCCCAGGCCCCGCTCGTCAAAAGCGGGAAGGGCTGATCCCCAGCCCCTCCTACTCCTGCGGAGCAAGCCGCGCCGGGAAGCCCCCGGTCGCCACCGGCCCCCACCGCTCCGGCGTGACCCGGATGATCGACTTGCCCTGCTTGAGCATCGCCTCGCGGTACTCGTCCCAGTCGGGGTGCTCGCCCGCGATGTTCCTGTAGTACTCGACGAGCGGCTCGACGGACTCCGGGGAGTCGATCACCTCCGCCGTGCCGTCGATCTGGACCCAGGGCCCGTCCCACTCGTCGCTCAGTACGATCAGGCTGACGCGCTCGTCCCGCTTGGCGTTGCGGGTCTTGGCGCGCTCGGGATAGGTCGAGACGACGATGCGCCCCGCGTCGTCGACTCCGCAGGTCAGGGGCGACCCCTGAGGGCTGCCGTCGGCCCGGCGGGTGAGCAGGATGGCGCGGTGCCGGGGACGTACGAAGTCCAGCAGGTCGTCGCGGGAGACGGCGGTGTTCGTCGCGATGTTCGGTGCCATGGGTGCAGCCTAGGGGCACGGCAGCCCGCTGAGCCTGACCCTGCCGTGCCTACGCCCACACCCAGGCCTACGTCCACGTCTACGCCTGCGGCAGCACGGCCCCCTGCACCGCCTGGATGTCCAGCTCCACCCGCAACGTCGTACCGATCGCCGCGATACCCGCCTGGACCACCTGGTTGTACGACATCGCGAAGTCCTCGCGGTGGAGTTCCGTCGTGGCCCGGAAGGCCGCACGCGTGCCGCCCCAGGGGTCCGCGCCGGTGCCGAGGTAGGCGAGGTCCAGGTCGGCCGGGCGTACGACGCCGTGCATGGTCAGCTCGCCGTGCACGGTCCAGCGGTCGGAACCGGCCGGGGTCAGGCCCGTCGAGCGGTAGGTGATCTGCGGGTAGGTGTGGACGTCGAGGAAGTCCGGGGACTTCAGATGGCCGTCGCGCATGCTGTTGCCGGTGTCGATGGAGGCAGCTTGAATCACCGCCTCCACACGGGACTTGGCCACCTCGTCCGGAGCGATCTCGATCGAGCCGGAGAAGTCGGTGAAGCGGCCGTGGACGCTGGAGATGCCCAGGTGCTGGGCGACGGCGCCCACGGAGGAGTGCGCCGGGTCGATGGTCCAGGGGCCGGGCGGCGGCAGCTCGGTGCCACCCTGCCGGGCGAGGACGATGTTCCCGGCCTCGGCCCGGCCGCTCGCCGTGACGATCGCGCTGGACGCCGCGGGCGCGTAGCCGACCGCGGTGACGATCACGGTGTACGCGCCGGGGGCGAGCGCGGTCGCGTCCCGTACGACGCCCTCCGCGTCGGCCTCGGCGCGCACCACCTGGGTACCCGTCATGTCGGTCACCGTGACGACCGCGTGCGACACGGCCCACCCGTCGCGTGTACGGATTCGTGCGGTCAGTCCCATCCCGTTTTCTCCCTGCAATGCATGAAAAATTGGTCGCAATGAAACCGGCCCGTGGGGGCGCACCTCCGCTCAGAGTGCGCGTCCCCACGGGCCGGGGCTCGAACTACTCGCCGGGGTGGGCGAGTTCGATGTGGTGGTCGTCGACGCCGCGGCCGAACACCGTCAGTGCCGTCGCCACCGGCGGGTAGCCCGTCGCGATGACGGTGTACTCGCCGCCGTCCAGGTCGGTGAAGGCGTACGCGCCGTCCGAGCCGGTGCGGGCGGTGCCGACCACGTTGCCGGCCGCGTCGACCAGCGTGACCCGCGCGTCGCCGAGCGGACCGCCCGGTGCCCGTACGACACCCTGGACCTGCGCGCCCGAGCTGAGCTCGACCTCGACCCGGGTGACCCCGGCGCCGCCGACCTCGACGGGGAGGGCCTGCGGGCGGTGGCCCGGCGCGTTCACCGCGATGGTCACCGGGCCCGGGACCAGCTCGGCGAAGGTGAACTCGCCCTGCTCGCCGGTGGTTCCGGTGGCCAGCACGTCACCGCGGACGTCGGTCACGATGACCATGGCGTCCTTGACCGGGGTGCCGCCGTCGGCGGCCCGGACGACACCGCTGAGGCCGCTCGTGCCGCTCAGCAGGATGTCGTACGCCACCGGCCCGTCGTTGACGACGACCGTCGAGGCCTGCGGCTGGAAGCCGTCGGCGGAGGCGATCAGGACGTAGCTGCCGACGCCGGGCGCGTCCACCGCGTAGGAGCCGTCGGCCTGCGCGACCGAGCGGCCCAGCTGCCGTCCCGCGAGCGAGATCAGCGTGACCGCGGCCTGCGGCACGGGGGTGCTCTCGGCGCCGCGGACGAAGCCGCTCACCGGAATTCCGCCGGACGGGGGCATCGGGGCGCTCTCCTTCGTTGCGGTGGCGACGGCGGCCAGTCGCTGCGTTCCCTCGGGACCGGCTTCCGTGCCCGTCTCGGCGACGGCCCAGCTCGGCACCTTCTCCTCGACGGCGGGAGCCTCGACGGCGGGAGCCTCGAAGGCGGCCGGGGTCCCGGCGGCGGCCGGAGCCGCTGCCTTCGCCTCCGCGGCCTGGGCCAGCGCGCCCGAGGTCCGCAGCGGGACCTCCTTGATGAAGATCGTGATGAGGAAGGCGAGCAGCGCCAGCGGCGCGGCGATCAGGAAGACGTCCGCGATGCCGTGGCCGTACGCGCTCTCCATCACGGTGCGCAGCGGACCGGGCAGGCTGTCCATGTTCGGAATGCTGCCGCTGGAGCTCGAACTCGCGGCGGCGGACGCGTACTTGGGGCCGAGGTGAGCGAGGCCGTCCGTGGCGTAGTGAGTGATCCGGTTGGCCATGACGGCGCCCAGCGCCGAGACACCGACCGCACCGCCGAGTGACCGGAAGAACGTCACCGTGGAGCTGGCCGAACCGAGGTCGGCCGGCGCCACCTGGTTCTGCGTGGACAGCACCAGGTTCTGCATCATCATGCCGATACCGAGGCCCATGAGCGCCATGAAGATCGCGATGCGCCAGTACGGCGTGTCGTAACGGATCGTGCCCAGCAGACCGAGACCCGCGGTCAGCAGGACGCCGCCGGTGACCAGCCACGCCTTCCACTTGCCCGTCTTGGTGATGACCTGGCCGGAGACCGTCGACGAGATGAACAGACCGCCGATCATCGGGATCGTCATCACGCCCGACATCGTCGGGGACTTGTCGCGGGCCAGCTGGAAGTACTGGCTGAAGAAGACCGTGCCGGTGAACATCGAGACGCCCACGAAGAGCGAGGCGAGCGACGACAGGGTGATGGTCCGGTTGCGGAACAGCCGCAGCGGGATGATCGGCTCGCGTGCCTTGGTCTCGACCAGGATGAACAGCAGTCCGAGGACGACCGAACCGCCGACCATCGCGTACGTCTGCCACGACAGCCAGTCGTACTTGTCACCCGCGAAGGTGACCCAGACCAGCAGCAGGGAGACCGCGGCGGAGATGAAGAACGCGCCGCCCCAGTCGACCTTCACGTCCCGCTTCACCACGGGCAGGTGCAGGGTCTTCTGCAGCACGATGAGCGCGATGATCGCGAACGGCACGCCGACGTAGAAGCACCAGCGCCAGCCGAGCCACGAGGTGTCGGTGATGACACCGCCGAGCAGCGGACCGCCGACGGTTGCGACGGCGAACGTCGCGCCGAGGTAGCCGGAGTAACGGCCGCGCTCACGCGGGGAGATCATCGCGGCCATCACGATCTGCGCGAGGGCGGACAGTCCGCCGACGCCGATGCCCTGGACGACACGGACGGTGATCAGCATGCCCGGGTTCTGCGAGAGGCCGGCGACCACGGAGCCCAGAACATAGATGATCAGGGCTATCTGGACGAGGGCCTTCTTGCTGTACAGGTCGGAGAGCTTGCCCCACAGGGGCGTGGTCGCGGTCATGGCCAGCAGCGAGGCCGTGACGACCCAGGTGTAGGCGGACTGGCCGCCGCCCAGGTCGCCGATGATCTCCGGCAGGGCGTTGGTGACGATCGTCGACGACAGGATCGCGACGAACATGCCGAGCAGCAGACCGGAGAGCGCCTCCATGATCTGCCGGTGCGTCATCGGAGCGCCGTCGGCGGCGCCTCCGTGCTTGGCGTGAGAGCCCCGCACACCGGCTGGTGTGGTCGTTGCCATGGGCTTCCTTTTCTTACGTACTTATGCGGGTGTACGGGTGGTCAGTTCTGGTTGCGCTGTCGCATACGGGGGCGGGTGGGGCGGCCGCGGTGTGGGGCGGCAGTCGCCGAAGCTCTCGCGCAGCCGGTCCATGAGCGCGATCAGCAGCCCGACCTCGTGGTCGGACCAGTCGCTCAGCCGGTCGGCGAGCAGCCGCGACGTGCGCCGGGAGAGCTCGTCGAGCTGTTCCTGGCCCGTGGCGGTGAGACGCAGGATGCGTGAGCGCTTGTCGGCCGGGTCGGGGGACCGTTCGATCCAGCCCCGGTCGGCGACGTGCGCGACATGGCGGCTGGTGACCGACATGTCCACGGAGAGCAGCTCGGCGAGCCTGCTCATCCGCATCTCGCCGTACCGGCCGAGCAGGGTCAGCACGGTGGCGGAGCCCGTGGGGCATTCGGGCGGCAGGATCCGCCCCAGGTCCCTCTTGACGGCCCCGATGGCACTCAGCTGACGAGCCAATTCCTCGTACTGCGTCTGCTCGGCCATCGCACCTCCCGTATTCGTTGCTTTGGGCAACCATAAAGAAGTTGGTTGCCGCAGGCAAACTAAATCCTCGGGGGCGGGCCTAAAAACTTGGCAAAGGCAAGCATTGACGAACGTAAACTTGCAGGTGGGGAGGGTGGATCGGCGGTGACTTCGCTGGGAGTGGCCTGTGCGACGCCGGCCGGGGCCGCGGAACCCCGGTGGCCCCCGCACTTGGGGAGTCCACTCGTATTCGCTAGTGTCCTGGCCCATGGCAAACACCCAGGGCCCCGAGGGCAACTACGACCCCGCGGGCAGCACCCAGATGTTCCGTGCGTTCGTCGACGAGGCCCCTCAGGGCCGGCAGCAGCAGGCGGCCGCGCCGGCCGGCCCCCGCATCGGCCTGATCATCGGCGTCGTCGTCGCCGTGGTGATCGTCGCCGCGGTGGCCTGGCTCGCGCTCAAGTAGTCCGAGCGGCGGCGCCCGGACCGCCGAGCCGTCGGCGCCGTCACTTCCACTGGACGGACACGTCCCGCGTCTCGATGTGCATGCCCAGCGGCACGCGCCAGGCGTCGACGCACACCGTCCAGGTCTTGTCCTTCTTCGCGCCGGCGGCGATCGGCGCGGGAAGGTCCTCGGTGGACTCGATCGTCGCCCAGTCGATCCCGAGCGCCCCGATGATGTGCGTACCGAAGGTCACCGTGCCCGAACGCACCGCCGTACCACCGGTGTTGCGGAACGAGACCGTCACCTTCTCGCACCACCGCTGATCGGTGGCCTCGCGCGAGGGAGTGCCCACGCCGAGCACGGCGGGCCCGGCACCGGTGCCGGGCTTGGACTGAGTCGGGGCGGGCGACGACGACGTACCGCCGCCGCCTGAGCCGCCATGCGAACCGCCCGAACTGCCGCCTGTTCCGCCGGAGTTGCCACCACTCCCGTCGGAGGAAGTGCCGCCGCTCCCGGACGAGGGTGACGTCGAACCGCCCCGCGTGGCGCCCGCGGACGCCGGGGCTGCTCCCGGGTTCGAGTCCGTCTCCGTGCCGGAACTGCCGCCCCCGGAAGCCGACTTGGATCCGTCAGCCGACTCGGATCCGTCCGCCGACTTGGACGGAGAGCTCCCGTCTCCGCTTCCGTCTCCGTCGAGCGGCAGCAGCGACACGTCTCCCGAAGGGGCCACCACCGCTCCCGGCGCCCCTGGCGAACCTCCGGCCGCTCCGACCGCGACGTAGCCGCCCCCGCTCCCGCCGCTCCCGCACGCGGCGAGCACGCCACCCAGACACAGCACAGCCGCCGAGGCGCCCACAAGGGCACCTCGGCGACCACGTATCGACTCTCGACGCATCGCGCCAGTGTGGCTGACGGACCGTCAAATATGAACCCTCGGGAGCACGGAGCCCTGGGACCCTCAGCCGACCCCGGAGACTCGGTCGGCTCAGCCGGCTCAGTCGGAGATGAGCCCCTCCCGCAGCTGTGCCAGGGTCCGGGTCAGCAGTCGGGAGACGTGCATCTGCGAGATGCCGACCTCCTCGCCGATCTGTGACTGGGTCATGTTCGCGAAGAAACGGAGCATGATGATCCGGCGCTCACGGGGCGGGAGCTTGGCGAGCAGCGGCTTCAGCGACTCGCGGTACTCGACGCCCTCCAGGGCGGTGTCCTCGTAGCCGAGGCGGTCCGCGAGGGAGCCCTCGCCGCCGTCGTCCTCGGGGGCGGGGGAGTCCAGGGACGACGCCGTGTACGCGTTGCCGACGGCGAGGCCGTCGACCACGTCCTCCTCGGAGACGCCGAGGACCGCCGCGAGTTCGGTGACCGTCGGGGAGCGGTCGAGCTTCTGCGAGAGCTCGTCGCTGGCCTTGGTGAGGGCCAGGCGCAGCTCCTGGAGCCGGCGCGGGACCCGGACGGACCACGATGTGTCGCGGAAGAAGCGCTTGATCTCGCCGACGACCGTCGGCATCGCGAAGGTCGGGAACTCCACGCCGCGCTCGCAGTCGAAGCGGTCGATCGCCTTGATCAGGCCGATCGTGCCGACCTGGACGATGTCCTCCATCGGCTCGTTGCGGGAGCGGAAGCGCGCGGCCGCGTACCGGACGAGCGGGAGGTTGAGCTCGATGAGCGTGTCCCGGACGTAGGCGCGCTCGGGGCTGTTCTCGCCGAGTGCGGCGAGCCGCAGGAACAGGGAGCGGGACAGGGTGCGGGTGTCGATGGCGCCCGAGGCCTCGGGCACCGGGACGGCTTCGGGGGCCGGAGCGGCCGGGACATCGTGAAGCGCGTCGGGCGCGGACTCGCTCTTCGTGAGCGTGAGCACCTTCGAGCTGCCCTGATCTGCGGACATGCCACCCCCTTTGGGTCGCGGACGGTCGCGGCAGTCGCTCCCGTCGGAGGAACGCAGCCTCCACCTGAATACCGGAGGCGGGGCCGCGGCAAACGCGCTTCCGGCAGAATGTCACATGTCGGCAACACGCTGTAGTGACATGTCGACATGGAGGAGGCGAATCGGCCCTGGAAAGAGGGGGTCTGACGGTTTTTCAGCGCTGAACTGTCGGAAAATGCGCCGTTGAGCGATTCGCTCTTGTCGGTTACGCCTCGATCCTGTTTGCGGATCGAAGACGCGCGAAACTACGGGCGAGCAGCCTTGACACATGCATCTGGGAGACTCCCAGTTCGGCGCTGATCTGTGACTGCGTCAGATTGCTGTAGTAGCGCAGGAGAAGGATCCGCTGCTCGCGCTCGGGCAGTTGTACGAGCAGATGCCGTACGAGGTCGCGGTGTTCGACCCCGTCGAGCGCGGGGTCCTCGTAGCCGAGCCGGTCGAGCAGTCCGGGCAGCCCGTCACCCTCCTGGGCCGCTTCCAGGGAGGTGGCGTGGTAGGAGCGGCCCGCCTCGATGCAGGACAGCACCTCCTCCTCGGTGATGCGCAGCCGCTCGGCGATCTCGGCGGTCGAAGGCGAGCGTCCGAAGGCGGTGGTCAGGTCCTCCTGAGCGCTGTTCACCTGCACCCACAGCTCGTGCAGGCGGCGCGGTACGTGGACGGTGCGGACGTTGTCGCGGAAGTATCGTTTGATCTCGCCGACGACCGTCGGCATCGCGAAGGTCGGGAACTGCACGCCGCGGTCCGGGTCGAAACGGTCGATGGCGTTGATCAGCCCGATGGTCCCGACCTGGACGACGTCCTCCATGGGCTCGTTGCGGGAGCGGAAGCGCGCGGCCGCGTACCGGACGAGCGGGAGGTTCGCCTCGATGAGTGCCCCGCGGACGCGGGTGTGCTCGGGAGTGCCCGGCTCCAGGGTCTTGAGCTGGCCGAAGAGCACCTGCGTGAGAGCCCGGGTGTCGGCGCCGCGGCGCCGCTCGGGCGCGACTTCGACTTCGACTTCCGCGGGCGGTGCTTGAGGCGCAGTACTGGCCGGCACGGTCAACTCCACCTCTGTGATCCGTCAAACTCATCCGTGATCAACTCATCCGTCAAAAGCGGTCATAGCATCACAAGACATGTGCACTGTGTGCAAGCACCGCATAATGCCGTGTTGAGGGATGGTCATGGCGAGTTGGGGCATAAGACATGAAAATGCCCCCCACCGGTTCCGGCGAGGGGCTGGCGAGCCGTACGGCTCAGAATGATCAGAACGGGTAGTCGGCGATCACCCAGGTGGCGAATTCCCGCCAGAGCGCGACGCCCGCCTGGTGCGCCGGGTGCTCCAAGTACCGCTTCAGGGCGTCGGTGTCGTCGACGGCGGAGTTGATCGCGAAGTCGTACGCGATGGGCCGGTCGGTGATGTTCCAGTCGCACTCCCAGAACCGCAGCTCGGGGATCTGGTCGCCGAGCGCGCGGAAGGCGGCGACGCCCTCGACCACACGCGGGTCGTCGCGCTCGACGCCCTCGTTGAGCTTGAAGAGGACCAGATGGCGGATCACGGGCAACTCCTTGGTGGTGCGGGGCGGCGGCCGCCGCTCGGTTCGCCTCGCTCGGTTCGCCTCGCTCGGGGCTGCCCCGGCGGCTCTCTGTTCGTTGTGCTCTGCGTGCTCTGCGTGCTCTGCGCTGCCTCGGCGGCTCGGCTCGCTGAGCTCCGCGCCGCCTCGTGGGCTCGGGCGCTGTGCTCTTCGCTGCCTCGCCGGCCCGGTTTCGGCTCAGTTCTTGGCCCCGCCGGCGACCCACGTCATGAAGTCTCCGATGGACCGAGCGGCACTCGATATGCCCTCGAACCCTATCTGCACGTAATCGGCGGCCTTGGCCGGATCCGTGATGATCACGTAGAGCGCGAAGACCACGAGCACATAGACGGCGATCTTCTTCGAATTCACCGCCATCGCGGCCTCCCTGTGACTGATGCGCCCGGTGGGCCGCCTGTTGCCGGCGGTGAGTGTAACCTTCACGCCGCTTTTAGGGACCAACGGCCCGCTGGCCGAGGCCTTTTGCCGGGCCGCTCCGGGGCCCAGGATGGAGGGTGAGCCCGGCGGGAGCTGGCAGTAGCCCGCGGGGCTGGGACGGACCCCACTGCGGGGTCCCCGCCGCAGGCTTCCCCCCGAGACAGCGGCGCGGACCTGTGGGTCCCCCTCCACCGGGGGGAGCGGCTTGTCCCCTCGATGCCGCTTCCCCCGTCCTCATCCGTCCTCCGGGTGCGGGAAAGCCCCGGCGACGAGCGGCGCCGGGGTTTTCGTGTGCCCGTACGTGCCTGCCGTACGCGTCTGCCGTACGCGTCTGCCGCGCGCGCTTGCCGGGCGTGCCTGCCGTACGTGCCTGTCGTACCGAGAGGTGTCCGCGTGTGTTGCAATAACACCTGTGGGAGCGTCACACAAAGGAAGGGCGCCGCAGCGCTAGTGCTTAGGCGGCAAGCCCTCGCATTTGGGGGCCAGCTGTCCCCCTGTGACGTGGTCCTTCCCATCGAATTCCTCGGTCAGCCATACCCCGTTTTCGTCCTTGAACGGCTGCACCTCCACCTGGTGCAGAACGTACGCACTCACGTCCGTCGGCCAGCAGGTGAGCGGGTTCACCTTCACGTCGTGAAACGTGGTGGATTTGATGTCGGCATGAGTGAGATCCGCGCTGTGGAGACTCGCTCCCTCAAGATGAGCGCCTTTTAGGCTCGTATGCGTCAGGTCGGCTCCGATGAGATTCGCGTTCTCCAGGTGGGCCCCGTCCAGGACGGCTCCGCGCAGAACGGTGTCGCGGAGCTCGGCTCCCCGGAGGTCGGCGTTCCGGAGGTCGGCGTCCCGGAGATCTTTGCCGCTGAAGTTGATCCCTTTGATGTCGCGGTTGCCGGGGGTGAAGCCGGGAATGGCCTGGGCGACTTCGACGCCGGCTTTCCATGCCGCGTACTGCTGCGCCTTTTCCCATGACTTCTGAAAGAACATGATGGCCAAGCCGACGGCAAGACCGGTGACAAGTCCTCCGCCGATGGCAGAGAGAACGCCGATACGCGGCTCGCGTTCCCGCATTTTCACGGCCATTCGCCAGGCCTCTACGGCGAATGTGGAACCGAGGATGACCAGCACGGAGACGAGCGTCCACTGCCATGGGCCGACAACGGGCATGGGGAACCTCCCCATTGCGTGAGCAACAGCCCTCTATTCATCTGTACGCTTCACCACTGTTGATCGCAAATCGAGCACGGACTCGGCGTGGAACAGGCCGACTTGAATAACTCGGTTCTTCCGTATGCGACTTCCTGCTACGGCTTCCCGCTGCGGATCCCCGCTGTGACTTCCCTCTGTGACTTCCCTCTGCGACTCCAAGGTCCGGGCAGTTCTCATCGGCACGCGGCAGCGGTGCCGGACGGCCGACCGGGACGGGAAGGGACGGTCAGGAGGTCTTCGCACCCGCGCGGCGCCGCCGTACGGCGAGGACCAGAAGGCCGCCGAGCGCTGCGGCCGCGGCTGCGGTGCCGGCGATCAGCGGGGTGCCGTCGGAGCCGGTGCTCGCCAGGTTGCCGGTCGCGGAGCCGTCGGCGGACCCGTTCGTGGAGCCGCTCGTCGACGCGCCGCCGGTCGAGGAGCCCGAGGTGCCCGTACCGCCGGCGGCCTGCCCCTGCGGGTCGTTGCCGCCCGTGTCGGAGCCGCCGTCCCCGGAGCCGCCGGTGCTGGAGCCGCCCGAGGTGCTGGGGCCGTCCTCGTTGTCGGTGGGGATGGCGATGTGGATCTGCGCCTTGTCGTTGGCGGGGTTCTTGTCGAAGGCCGGGTGGATGTCGTAGACCGAGGTCGCCTTCACCTCGCTGGTGGTGGTCTTGGTGCCCTTCTTGATCTTCAGCATGAAAGTGAAGGTGGCCGTCTCACCGACGTCGAAGGTGTCGTCGGCGGGCCGGCAGACATAGCGGGACTTGCCCGGCTGCCCGGCGGATCCGGCGGGCCCGTCGATCCCGAACGGCACGCACTCCTTGGGCACTTCGGTGGCGACGGTGCCTGCCGGGATGTTCACCATGAGCGCCGTCAGGTCGTCGCTCTCCTGGTTCTGGATCCAGCCGGGACCGTCGTTGCGCAGACTCACGTTGATCGACTGATTGCCGCCGGCGAGGGCCTCGGTGTCGTCACCGATGGCGACGAGGTCGGCTGTGCTGTCGGCGGTCAGGGTCAGACGCCTGTTGCTGTCGCCGAACCCCTCGCCCGGGGTCTCGCCGCTCTTTCCGGTGCCGTACTCGACGGCTTCCATCAGCGCCTGCGGCAGGGCCTTGAACCGTACGGGAGTCTCGATGGAGGCGCCGGGTTCGATGACCTTGTCGAGCTGGCACAGGGCCTGCCTGACCTGGTTCTCGATCGTCGAGTAGGTGCAGCCCTCGACGGGCGCGGGGAAGTCGAGACCCCTCGTCAGCCGGATCCGGAAGCTGACGCCGTCGGCTGCCGCGGTGCCCTTGTTGGTGATGACGACGTTCTCGTCGTACACCTCACCGGGCTTCGGCGAGGTACTCGGCAGCTCCGAGATCACCAGGTCGGCCCCGGCCTCCTCGGCATACGCCGCGGGAGCCACGACCGCGGGCACGGCGGCGGCGATCGCGGCAGCGGCCACGACGGCGGCCGATCGGCGGATGGGCGAGCGCGTGTGCTGGCGCACGGTGGATCTCCTCGTCGGAACAGGAAGCACGGCCACCGGAATGTTGGCCACCCGGTCATGTACTGGACACCTGAGGTGTGCGGAGGGTTGTGCCCGCGTTCCCGACCTGGCCGCGCCGTTCCTGCCGAGGGCGAAGCATCCAGGGCGGTGAGGTTTATGCGCTCGACCGGCCGACTGAGACGGACATGCGCGAAGGGTCCGGCTCAATGAGCCGGACCCTTCGTCTACGTGCGGTAGCGGAGGGATTTGAACCCTCGGTGACTTGCGCCACACTCGCTTTCGAGGCGAGCTCCTTCGGCCGCTCGGACACGCTACCGAGGGAGACCCTACCCCAAGGGGGGCCGTGGTCTGAAATCCGTTTCGGCGACCGTGATGATCACCAATCAACCGTCGTCCGGTGACCACCGACCACCGACTACCGGTCGCCGGTCACCGGTCAGCGGTCGCGGAAGAAGTCGGTGAGCAGGCGCGCGCACTCGTCGGCGAGGACGCCCTCGATCACCTCGGGCCGGTGGTTGAGCCGCCGGTCGCGTACGAGGTCCCAGAGGGAGCCGGCCGCGCCCGCCTTCTCGTCGCGTGCGCCGTACACGACCCGGTCCACCCGGGACTGCACCAGCGCGCCCGCGCACATCGTGCAGGGCTCCAGGGTGACGACGAGCGTGCAGCCGGACAGCCGCCATTCACCGAGCTCGGCGGCGGCCCTGCGCAGCGCGAGAACCTCGGCGTGCGCCGTCGGATCGCCGGTCGCCTCGCGCTCGTTGTGCCCGGTCGCGAGCACCGTCGTACCGTCCACGGACAGTACGACGGCGCCGACGGGAACATCCCCGCCCCGGACGGCCCGGTGGGCCTCGTCCAGGGCGAGCCGCATCGCGGCCCGCCAGCGGTCGCGTACCGGATCGACGGGATCGGGCTGTGGAGTGTCCTCGGTGCTGCTCACCCGGGGAACCTAGCGGAACGTTTCGAGAAGCTAGCGGACGGTCTCCAGGACCTCCGCCGCTCCCAGGGCTTCGGCGATCGTGCTGAGCGCGTCGCCTTCGTCCAGGGCGAGCAGTTCCTTCTCGCTCACACCGAGGTCGGCGAGGATGTCGCGGTCCCCGACGGGGCTGTGCGACACGGCCTCGCCGGACACGGTCTCCTCGTCCTCTTCGTCTTCGTCTTCGGAGTCCTCGGGCTCACCGTCCTCCGTGCCGTCAAGGTCGAGGGAGTCCAGGTCGGCGTCGTCGTCGCCCGGCTCCCGTCCTAGTAGTTCGTCCGTGAGCAGGATCTCGCCGTACGAGCTGCGGGCGGCGGCGGCGGCGTCCGAGACGTAGATACGAGGGTCCTCCTCGCCATCCACGCGGACGACGCCGAACCACGCGTCCTCCTGCTCGATGAGTACGAGCACCGTGTCCTCTTCCGAGACTTCACGGGCCAGGTCGGTCAGATCCGACAGGGTCTCCACATCGTCGAGCTCTGTGTCGCTCGCTTCCCACCCGTCTTCGGTGCGCGCGAGCAGTGCGGCGAAGTACACCGTGACTCTCCCACTGGTCATAGGCGTGCCGGTTGGGGGTCCCCCCGGCGGAGGCTGTGGGCGGGGCGTGCTGCTCCGAGCCCCACCCACTCGGAATCGTGGCAGAAACAGAGCGTTCAGGGGACGTCTTCGGCCTGCTGTGTCTGCCTCTTTTGATCGCTAACAGCGGATCGTACGCGGCTGTCGGCGCCTCGTACGCACCTCCCCGCCCAGACACGGGCTCGCGCGGCACGGGCGGGGGATGCGGTCGGCGCAGGCGGCCCATCGGCTCGGGGCGGGTGGCGCACCGGCCGGGGCCGGGCGGACCTACCAGCGGAAGGTGCGCATGCGCATGGCGTGGCGCAGCCGGGCGGCCTTGGCGCGTCGGGGCTGGACCCGGTCGCGCAGTTCGCGCGCCTCGGTCAGATCGCGGAGGAACTGGGCGCGCCGCCTCCTGCGCTCGGCGTCGGTCTCCAACTGCTCGGAGGACTCCTCTTCCCGGTTTCGCATAGGCACACCACCCCAGGTCCGTCACTCCCACTTTCCCTCCGATGGGCGGTTTGATGCCAGCGCACGGGTGACAGCGCGGGCGGGTCCTTGCCGAGCCGTGCCGCTCGGGGCAGGGCGGACGGAGCGGTGCCGGGCGGGGCAGTGGCGGGTGCCGCGGGCCCGGTTACTGTTGTGGACATGCGTCTCCACGTCGTCGACCACCCCCTGGTCGCCCATAAGCTCACCACCCTGCGCGACCAGCGCACCGACTCCGCGACCTTCCGGCGGCTCGCCGACGAACTGGTCACCCTGCTCGCCTACGAGGCCACGCGGGACGTGCGCACGGAGCAGGTCGACATCGTGACCCCGGTCGCCTCCACCACGGGCGTCAAGCTCTCCTACCCGCGCCCCCTGGTCGTGCCGATCCTGCGCGCGGGCCTCGGCATGCTCGACGGCATGGTGCGGCTGCTGCCGACCGCCGAGGTGGGCTTCCTCGGCATGGTGCGCAACGAGGAGACGCTGCAGGCCTCCACGTACGCCACCCGCATGCCGGACGACCTCTCCGGTCGCCAGGTGTACGTCCTCGACCCGATGCTGGCCACCGGCGGCACGCTCGTCGCGGCGATCCAGGAGCTGATCAAGCGCGGCGCCGACGACGTCACCGCCGTGGTCCTGCTCGCCGCCCCTGAGGGCGTCGAGCTCATGGAGCGCGAGCTCGCGGGCACGCCGGTCACCGTCGTCACGGCCTCGGTCGACGAGCGTCTCAACGAGCACGGCTACATCGTGCCGGGGCTCGGGGACGCGGGGGACCGGATGTACGGGGCCGCTGAGTAAGTACCTCTTCTACGAGGCTGTCAGCAGCTCTTCTTCGCGGTGGAGGGCGTCGGCTGGGGCTTGGCCAGGACGGCCAGAGCCTTGTCGGCGTCCTCCTTCTTCGTGAGCGACGCGAAGCCGTTGCCGATGATGAGGTCGACGTCGGTGGCCTGCCGGCGCCCGTCGGTCTTCAACTCCGCTCCGGAGAGCTGCGTGTTGAGGACGGGGAGCGCGGCCGAGGCGGCGGCCTTGGCGCCGAGCAGTATCCCGGCGCCCTCGACCTTCTTGTCGTACGCGGCCGTCGCGTTGCCCACGTCGCCGATCTTGAAGCCGCGCTTCGCCAGCTCGTCCGCGGTCTCCTTGGCCAGCCCACTGCGGGTCGTGGCGTTCAGGATGTTCACGGTGATCTGGCCGGGCTTGGGCAGCGTCCCGGCGAGGGTGACACTGGCCGTCGAGGCCGAGGGGCTCGCCTCCGAGGCGCAGTCCGCCTTGGGGCCCGCCGCCGTGGCCTTGCCGCCGCCGCCCGTGAAGACATCGATGAGCTGCAGGGTCCCCCACCCGATCAGCCCGAGTGCGGTGACGGAGGCGACGACCAGGAACACGAGCCTGCGGCGCCCCCGGGGTCGGCGCATCCGCGGGTACTTGTCCCCCGTGATCCGGTACTGGCCGCCCATGCCAGGGGGAGTGAGCATGCTCATGGGCGCAGCGTAGTGCGCCGTGGCGACGATAACTACTAAATGATCATTGCCGGTCGCGCAGTCCAACCCAAAAGGGTCAACGCGCACTCGACCCGGGGCCGACGCGGGCTCAGAACTAGGCCGAAGCGGGCTCGCGGCGAGGCGGAAGCACGCTCACGGCGAGGCCGCAGCGCGCTCACGGCGACACTGCAGCGGGCTCGCCGTGAGACCGACGTGGCTCGTCGTGCAGCCGGCGTGGCTCGTCGTGAGGCGGACGTGGCTCGTCGTGCACCCGACCCGGCTTGTCGTGCAGCCGGCGTGGCTCGTCGTGAAGCCGACGCGGCTCGTCGTGCAGCCGGCGCGGGCTGTCAGTCCATCTCGAGCACGCGTGCGTGGAGCACCTGGCGCTGCTGCAGCGCGGCGCGGACGGCGCGGTGCAGGCCGTCCTCCAGGTACAGATCGCCCTGCCACTTCACGACATGCGCGAAGAGGTCGCCGTAGAACGTCGAGTCCTCGGCGAGCAGCGTTTCCAGGTCGAGCTGGCCCTTGGTCGTCACGAGCTGATCGAGGCGGACCGGGCGCGGCGCGACGTCCGCCCACTGCCGGGTGCTTTCCCGGCCGTGGTCGGGGTACGGCCGGCTGTTTCCGATGCGCTTGAAGATCACACGGAAAGCCTACCGGTCAAGACCTTCCGGGCGCAGCCGCGGCGGCGGAGTGCGACGCTGGAAAAGACGCCGTAAAGCCGTGCAAATCGGAAACTAGGGCCTGATATGAGCGACAGCGAGACCGTGCCACCGGCCGCCGATCCCCCGCCGACCACCGGCCCCGCTCCCGAAACGGCTGCCGGCGCCGTCCCCGAGAGCGCCGGGAGCGCTCCAGCGATGCCACCGGAGACGGCCAGGAGCGCTCCCGCCCTCCCCCAGGAGGCCCTGGAGATCGCCTCCGGGTATGCCTTCACGGGCCCGGCCCTGGATCTGGGCGCCCTGCTCTGGGACACGCGGTGCCTGCCCGACGTACAGATCCGCATCCCGCTGCCGATGCTCAACCGGCACGGGCTGGTCGCGGGCGCCACCGGTACCGGCAAGACCAAGACCCTCCAGCTGATCGCCGAGCAGCTGTCGGCCCAGGGGGTGCCCGTCTTCCTCGCCGACATCAAGGGCGACGTGTCGGGCGTTTCGGTGCCGGGAGTGCCCAACGAGAGGGTCCAGGAGCGAGCCCGCGACGTGCACCAGGAGTGGACGCCGGGCGGCTGCCCCGCCGAGTTCTACGCGCTCGGCGGCATGGGCCACGGCATCCCCGTCCGCGCGACGGTCACCAGCTTCGGCCCGGTGCTGCTGTCCAAGGTGCTCCAGCTCAACCAGACCCAGGAGCAGTCGCTCGGCCTGATCTTCCACTACGCCGACCAGAAGGGCCTGGAGCTGGTCGACCTCAAGGACCTGCGCGCGGTCGTCGCCTTCCTGACCTCGGAGGAGGGCAAACAGGAACTGAAGGGGATCGGCGGCCTCTCCACCGCCACGGCGGGCGTCATCCTCCGTTCCCTCACCGCCTTCGAGGCGCAGGGCATGAGCCCCTTCTTCGGAGAGCCGGAGTTCGACACGAGCGAGCTGATGCGGACGGCCTCGGACGGCCGGGGCATGGTGTCGGTCCTCGAACTCCCCGGAGTCCAGGACAAGCCGCAGCTCTTCTCCACCTTCCTGATGTGGCTGCTCGCCGACCTCTTCCACGACCTCCCGGAAGTCGGCGACGCCGACAAACCGAAGCTCGTCTTCTTCTTCGACGAGGCCCATCTGCTCTTCAACGGCGCCTCCAGGGCCTTTCTCGACTCCCTCACGCAGACCGTCCGGCTCATTCGCTCGAAAGGGGTCGGCGTCTTCTTCGTGACCCAGACCCCGAAGGACGTACCCGGCGATGTCCTCGCCCAGCTCGGCAACCGCGTCCAGCACGCGCTGCGCGCCTTCACCCCGGACGACCAGAAGGCGCTGAAGGCCACCGTGAAGACGTTCCCGAACTCCCCGTACGACCTGGAGGAGGTCCTCACCGGCCTCGGCACCGGCGAGGCCGTCGTCACCGTGCTGAGCGAGAAGGGCGCGCCGACGCCGGTCGCGCTGACACGGCTGCGGGCGCCGCAGTCCCTCATGGGTCCGGTCGACGCGGACTCGCTGGACCAGGCGGTGCGGAGCTCGCCGTTGTACGGGCGGTACGCGGAGGCGGTGGACCGGGAGTCGGCGTACGAGAAGCTGGCGGCGGCGGAGGCGGTGGCGGCTGCGGCGCCCATGCCCAGGAAGGGAGCGCCCCCGAGGGAGGCACCCCCGAAAGAGGCGCCGTCGAGGGGGCGGCCCAAGGAAGAGGCCTCCGTCGTCGAACAGGTGGTCGGCAGCGGGCTCTTCAAGTCCCTGGCCCGTTCGGTCGGTACGCAGATCGGACGGGAGATCACCCGGTCGCTCTTCGGGACGGCTCGGCGTCGACGGTGACGGTGTCTGTGCCGGTGCCTGCGCCTGCGCTTGTACGGGTGCCTGTGCCTGTGCTCGTGGCCGTGCTTGCGCTGGGCCTGTGCTTGTAGGGCGACCGCCCCTTCCCGTCCTGGGGAGGGGCGGTCGTCTGTGATCAGTCGCGGCCGGGTTCCTTGGGGGGTGTTTTCTGTTGTGGGGCGTCCCGCTGGGGGCGGGGATCCGGCTTCGGTGCGTTGCGTAGGGCTTCCGCGCGCAGCAGGGCGCGCAGGACCGCGTAGGGGTCACTGGGCATGAGGGTGTCCTTGTGTTCGCTGAAGAGGGACGGGGCGGCCGGTACGAAGCCGGGTCCGTCAGCAGCGCAGGACCACGCAGCGGAGGGCGTGCAGGGCGGGGGAGGGCGCGGGCGGGGCGAGTGCCGGTACGGGGTGGGGGCGGGGTTGCTCGGGCTCGCTCTCCGGGCGGCCCGTGGCGGGCCGCAGTGGGGTGACGGGGTGTCCCTGGCGGGACGGCAGGCGCAGGGCCGTGTCGAGTACGTCGTGTTCGGCGATGCCCGTTTCGGCGGCCGTGGTGGTGAGGGGGGCGGTGAGTACCTCGGGGTGCGGGCCCGTGACGAGCATCGCGACGACCATGAGGATGAGGATCCGTAGCCAGGTGGTTTTTCTGGGCTTGGTCCTGGCGCGCGAAGGAGCCCCTCCCCGCGGTCGCGGGCACCGGCGCAGTGGGTGCGGGGGGCGACGCGGGGCGGGGCTCATATGACGTCCTGTCCCCACCGGAGGTGGGTGGTCATCGGGATGGCCGCGAGATCCGCCCTCATGGCGTACCTGACGGGCGCTAAGTTGACGTCTGAGGGGGGGGGTGGGGCGGCGGTGGGGGCGGTGGTGAAGGTGGGGGTTACAGGATCCGAGGGACGAGCTGGGCACCGGAGCGGATGCGGAAGGCCGTGATGATCTCGACGATCCCCACCGCGATCAGCCAGATGCCGCCGACCAGGGTGAGGACGGCGACCGATTCGAACGGCGAGTCGATCAGCACGATCCCGGCGATGAAGGTGACGATCCCGAGAAAGATCTGCCAGCCGCGCGCGGGCACGTTCTTGTCGGAGACGGCGGCCAGTGTCTGTGTGATCCCGCGGATCAGCCAGCCGATGCCGATCCACAGGGCGAGCAGCAGGATCGACTGCATCGGGCCACGGAAGCAGAACAGGCCGAGCAGGATCGACAGGGCGCCGCTGATGAAGGCCAGGACGCGCAGCGAGGTCGCCTTGTGCGTGCCGAAGGCGGAGACCAGCTGGAACACGCCGCTGATCAGGAGGTAGACACCGAACAGGATTCCGGCCGCGAGCAGGGAGGCGCCCGGCCAGACCAGAACCAGGACGCCCAGGATCAGGGACGCCACGCCGGTGAGCAGGACGACCTGCCAGGCCGCGCGGGACAGGGCGTGCAAGGGGCCCTCGGCGGGGGGCTCCTGCGAGGGTGCGCGTGGGTCTCTCGCGGCATGCACGTGACGGTCGTCGTATTCCGGGCTCCGGGGAGAGCCGTTCGGTGGCTCGGTCATGCCCCATGCTGTGAACGGCTGCGGGCGTCTCGCCACCGGGGTGACCCGAGCGGTGGACGCGCCCGGGTGGCGGTGCGTCGTGGGTCGGGGGCGGGCCGGTACATCAAGCCCGTCGCCTGATGGACACCTCTGCCTGCTGTCACGGTGGCCCTTGCCCGTGACCACGTACGCGACGGGCTGTGATGTACCGGCCCACCCCCTCCCGCCGGTGGGCACCTGCACCTCTCATCCCGGCCGGCAATCTTTCAGCCCGGCCGGGCTGGAGGTCTTTAGCCCGTCCGGCGTTTGAGGACGAGGCCGTCCAGGCCGACGCGGGGGTCTGGGGGCGGCAGCCCCCAGGAACAAGGGACGGGTAGGGGCGGAGGGGGCGAAAAACTCGCGCTTGTGCACCCACGCCGGGTGCAGGGCCAACGCAGGGGGGACAGGGGACGTACGGGCCGCGCGCCGCACGGAACCCCGGGTACAAGCCCCCCTACTTGCCGGAGGCCTTCGCCGCGGCCTTCATCTCCTGCTTGTGCGCCCGCACCTTCGCCAGCGACTCCGGCCCGGTGATGTCCGCCACCGAGCGGAAGGACTTCGGTTCGCCGTACGCCCCCGCGGCCTCCCGCCACCCCTTGGGCCGCACCCCGAACTGCTTGCCGAGGAGGGCGAGGAAGATCTGCGCCTTCTGGGTGCCGAAACCGGGGAGTTCCTTGAGGCGCCGCAGGAGCTCGGCGCCGGTGGAGACGTCCTTCCAGATGGCGCTCGCGTCTCCCCCGTAGTGCTCCACGAGGTACTGGCACAGCTGCTGGATCCGCTTGGCCATCGACCCGGGGTAGCGATGAACGGCCGGCTTGGCGGACAGCAGCGCGGCGAACTTCTCCGGGTCGTACGCCGCGATCTCGTGGGCGTCGAGATCGTCCGTCCCCATCCGCTGGGCGATCGTGTACGGCCCCGCGAAGGCCCACTCCATCGGTACCTGCTGGTCCAGCAGCATGCCGATCAGCGCGGCCAGCGGGCTTCGGCTCAGCAGTTCATCGGCCTCGGGCTGCTGGGCGAGGTGAAGAGTGACGTCCATGAAACCGATGATCGCGCCTACCGGGGCACCCCGCACGTACGATCCCGAATCGGGAGAGTTAGGTTAGCCTAACCTGATAAGAGTGGGGATGGCTTGTGACCGTCGAGATCTACCGTGACGCCTGGGGCATTCCCCACCTGCGCGCGGACAGCGCGGAGGAACTCGCCCGCGCCCAGGGCCGTACCACCGCGATCGACCGCGCCTGGCAACTCGAGGCCGAACGGCACCGCTCGCAGGGCACCTCGGCCGCCTTCCTCGGCGCCGAGGCCGTCGCCTGGGACCGGTTCGCCCGGCAGGCCCGCCTCGACGACACGGCGAGACGCTGTTTCGCGGCCCTGGAGAGACGGGACCCGGAGACCGCCGAGTGGGTCGTCGCGTATGTGGACGGGGTCAACGCCGGGCTGGCCGAAGGCGCCCGTCGCGCACCGGAGTTCGCGGCGACCGGGCTCACCCCGGGCCGCTGGGAGCCCTGGAGTCCCCTCGGTGTCTGGCTCGGCACGCACATCCTCTTCGCCGGGTTCCCCGCCAAGCTGTGGCGCGAGGAGGTCGTACGGCTGCTGGGCGCGGAGGCGGTCCAGCTGTTCGCCATGGACGGGCCCGGTACGTCCGGGAGCAACGGGTGGCTGGTGAGCGGCGAACGTACCGTCACCGGGCGGCCCGTCATCGCCGGTGACCCTCATCGCTTCATCGAAGACCCCGGCGTCTACCAGCAGATCCGCCTCGCCTGCCCGGAGTTCGACGTGGTCGGCCTCGCCGTCCCCGGCGTCCCGGGCATCGCCCACTTCGGCCACACCGGAACCGTCGCCTGGGCGATCACGAACGCGATGGCCGACTACCAGGACCTGTACCGGGAGCGCCTGCGGCGGTCCGGTGGCATCGAGGCGCTCGACCCGGACGGCGCCTGGCGACCCGCGGCACACCACGTGGAGCAGGTGGAGGTGGCCGGGGCCGACTCCGTCGAGGTCGAGGTGATCGAGACCGCGCGGGGGCCCCTCGTCATCGGCGGAACCGGCACGGAGGAGTCCCTCAGTCTTCGCTACCCGCCCCGCGTGACCGGGGATCTCGGCTTCAGCGCGCTGCTTCCCCTCCTCCGGGCCCGCCGAGTCGCCGACGTGGACCGGGCGTTCGACCGCTGGGCCGAGCCCGTGAACGTCGTACAGGCCGCCGACACCGAGGGCGGGGTGCTGCACCGGGTCGCCGGAAAGGTCCCGGTCCGGAGCCACCACAACCGGACGCGGCTCGTGCCCGCCTGGGAGCCCGGGCACGCGTGGCAAGGGTGGCACGAGATGCCGCGCTCCGGTCTCGACGACGGCATCGCCGTCATGGCGAACCAGCGTCGCGGCCCGGCGGCCCCGCTCGGCATCGAGTTCGCCCCACCACACCGCGCCACCCGCATCCGGCAGTTGCTGGAGGGGCAGCCCCCCGGCCCGGCGGCCGGGAAGCGAACCTGGTCCGCACAGGACATGGCCGCCCTTCACATGGACACCCATCTCGCCTCCGCCGAGGCCCTGCTCGACCGCGTGGCCGCTCTCGACGAGGGGCTCCGTCCCGAGGCGGTCGCGCTCCGGGAACAACTCCTCGGCTGGGACCGGCGAATGGAGGCCGAGAGCGCCGAGGCGGCGGCGTACGCGGCGGTGCGCGGCGCGGTCGTACGACGGCTGGTGGTGCACCCCGCGCTGGCCGTCCTGGCCGACCCGCCCGCGTACCCGGAGGTCTTTCTCCCCTGGCTCGCCCTCACCCCGCGCGTCGCTTTCGCTCTCGAAAACCTGCTGAACGCCGAGGAGTTGTACGGAATCGACCGTGACGCCGTCGTGCGCGCCGCCGTCGAGGAGGTGGCCGAGGGGTGGACGCCCCGCACGTGGGGCGACACCCACCGGCTCGCGCCCTGGCGCGCGCTCACCGGTTCGTCGTACGACGAACCGGGGCTCTCCGGCGACCACGACTGCGTGCTGTGCACCTCGGCCGTACCCGGCCTCACCGACCTCAGCACGCGCGGCCCGGCCGCCCGTTACGTCTGGGACCTCGCCGACCGCGAGAACAGCCTCTGGGTGGTTCCGTTCGGCGCCGACGGTGTCCCGGGCGCGCCCCACCACGATCAACTCCCCTTGTGGCTCAAGGGAGATCTCGCCCCGGTGACCACCGACTGGAACCAGCTGACCAAGGAGACCCATGATGAGTGAGGCGCACGCCTCTGGCCGCGCGGCCGTGCACGAGCAGCTGCTCGACGGCTTCGGCACCGTCCGCATCCTGCCCCTCGACCCGCACGCCGACCTCGACGTCGTCCACGGGTGGGTCACACAGGAGCGGGCCGCCTTCTGGGGGATGAACGGGCTCACGAAGGAGCAGGTCCTTCAGACGTACGTCCATCTGGACTCGCTCGACACCCATCACGCCTACCTCGCCGTCACGGACGGCCGACCCGCCGCGCTCTTCCAGACGTACGAGCCCGAGGCCGACCGCGTCGGCGAGTGCTACGACGTCCGGCCGGGCGACATCGGCGTCCACGTGCTGATCGGGCCGGCCGGACCCGGCGGCGCGCGACCGGGCCACTCCTCCGCGCTGTTGCGCGCGTTCACCTCGTACGTGCTGACCGGTCTGGACCGGCAGCGGGTCGTGGTCGATCCCGACGAGCGCAACGAGAAGGCGATCGCTCGCTTCGAGCGGCAGGGCTTCGCGGCGGGACCCGCGGTCGTCCTGCCCGAGATCGACCTTCCCGACGTCTACTTGCCCGAGAAGCGCGCCCGGCTCGCCTTCCTCACCAGGACGGCCTTCGAGGCGGGTTCCGCGTCGGGGGGATGAGCAGGGCGCCGCCCGCGTCCGTACGTATCCAGGACTCTGAAAATGTGGCACCTGAAATGTGGCACCTGAAAAATGCGGCCCGGAACTGCTGCACCCGGAACTGCTGCACCCGGAACTGCTGCACCTGGAAATACGGACAAATGCCGACCCCTGGACATGCGGAGACAGAGCGTGAGCGGACAGCGAGACCGACGGCGCGTCGTCCGGGGCCTGGTGCTGTTGGGAAGCGTCCTGGCGCTCGTCCTCTTCGGCGGGGTGGGCGGCGCGTCCGCGCATGCCGCGCTGACGGGCACCGATCCGCAGGACGGCAGCATTCTGAAGTCGGCGCCGCGACAGGTCACGCTGACGTTCAGTGAGTCCGTCGGCCTTCTCGACGACTCCTTCCGGGTGCTCACCCCGGACAACCGGCGCGTCCACACGGGCGCGCCCGGCCACGCGGGCGACCGGTCCTCCACCGCCCGCGTGACCCTGCCGCGCGGGCTGGGCACCGGCACGTTCACGGTGGTCTGGCGGGTCGTCTCGGCGGACAGCCACCCCGTTTCCGGCGCCTTCACCTTCTCCATCGGCAAACCCTCCGCGACCACCGTCGCCCTGCCCTCCGCGCCCGCCGGCGATACCGTCTCGGCCACCCTCTACGACATCGCCCGGTACCTCGCCTACGGCGGCCTGGCCCTGCTCATCGGCGCGGCCGGGTTCGTCCTGGCCTGCGGATACCCGGGCAGCGTGCGGCGCCTGCTGCTGACCGGCTGGTGGACCCTGCTGGTGTCCACACTCGCGCTGCTGCTCCTGCGCGGCCCCTACGAACGCGGCACCGCCGTGACCGCGGCCCTCGATTCGACCGTCCTGCGCGAGACGCTGACGAGCAGGCCGGGGATGGCGCTGGTCGCCAGGCTAGTGCTGCTCGCGGCTGCCGTCTTCCTCCTCGAACGCGTACGTGTGCAGGTACGGGGACAGGGACGGGCGCGGGGCGTTCTCGTCCTCGGCGGTCTGCTCGCCCTCGGGCTCGCGGTCACCTGGGCCGCCGCCGAGCACGCGTCCGCCGGGATCCAGGTCCCGCTGGCGATGGTCTCCGCCGTACTGCATCTGCTCGCCATGGCGGTCTGGCTCGGCGGCCTGACCGCTCTGCTCGCGGCGCTCTACCGCCCGGCCGAACACCTCCCCGCAGCCGTCGTCACCCGCTTCTCCCGGCTCGCCCTCACCGCGGTGGCCGCCCTCGCCGCCACCGGCGCCTACCAGTCCTGGCGCGGCCTGGGTTCCTGGGACGCCCTGACCTCGACGTCGTACGGCAGGATCCTGCTCGCCAAGCTCTGCGCGGTGGCGCTTCTGCTGCTGGGGGCGGGGTATTCGCGGCGGTGGGCGGGGAGGGCGGGGCGGCTCGTGTCGGCCGAGGCCGCTGTTCCGGCGACCGCACCCGCGGAACGGGTGGCGGTCCCGGTCGGGGGTCCGGTCGCCGCCGAGGTGGCGATAACCGTCGGGGCTGTCTCCGACGCGGCGGCATCCGGCGTGGCTGTCTCCGATGCGGCGGCATCCGGCGTGGCTGTCTCCGATGCGGCGGCCTCCGGGGACGTACGACCTGATGGCACGACCTCCGCCCCGGCTTCCGATCCGTCAGATCCGTCAGATTCGTCAGATCCTTCCGCCGGCCCCGCCGGCCCCAGCGACACTGCCGCCCCCATCGACACTGCCGTCTCAGTCGACCCCGTCCGGCGTCGGCAGGCCGCTCTGCGGCGCTCGGTGCTCGCCGAGGTCACCGTGGGCATCGTCGTCCTGGTGATCACCACCGTGCTGACCGGGACGCAGCCGGGCCGGGCGGCCGCGGAGACGGCCGCGGCGGCATCCCCCGGGCAGCCCACCTCGTCGACGTCGCTGGTCCCGTTCGACGTCGGTACGCCGGGCGGGCACGGCAAGGTGCAGATCGAGCTGACGCCGGGCCGGGTCGGCGAGAACTCCGTGCAGGCCGTGATCCTGGGCCCGGACGGGGGCATCGCGACCGTCCCCGAGCTGCGCCTCACCTTCACCCTGGCCGCGCAGAAGGTCGGCCCGATCGACGCGGAGCTCACCGACAAGGGCGGCTACTGGGGGACGGACGGCCTGACGCTTCCGCTGGCCGGTACGTGGACGATGAAGGTCACGGTGCGCACCACTGACATCGACCAGGTCACGGTTTCGGGGAACGTGAAGATCGGCTGATACGGGTGCGGCGCGGTCCCCGCAGCACCCACGCGGACCACGTCACCCGGGATTTCTACCGCCGCCTGGTGGGCGACGGCACCGACACCTCTCCCCACGCCCTGCACCACACCGTCCGAGAGCTACGGCGCCGGAAGCCGGACCGTCCCCACATCTGGGCGGCCTACGTCCACGCAGGAACCTGAGCGCGCCCGGCCGACTCGGACGGCAACCGAGCCCGCCAACGTCGAAGGGCCCCACCGCGAACGGTGGGGCCCTTCGACATCGTGCCCGGTGAGGCACTGGCGGAGGATACGAGATTCGAACTCGTGAGGGGTTGCCCCCAACACGCTTTCCAAGCGTGCGCCCTAGGCCTCTAGGCGAATCCTCCGCCGCAAACAATACAAGACGTTGAGGAGTGCTCGCGAACTCGTTCCCCCCGCTCAGATCCTGTACCCTGTGCGGAGCCCCTCACGTGGCGCTATCTGACTGAACTCCCCCAGGGCCGGAAGGCAGCAAGGGTAGGTCGGCTCTGGCGGGTGCGTGGGGGGCGCTTGCGTTTGCGGGATGTCCGGGGCGCGGGCGGTCGCGGGCCGAGGGGGTACGGGCCCGGTGGGCAGGTCGGCCTCCGTGGGCGGTCCTTGTTGTCAGTGGGCGCCTATAACCTCGTATGCGTGTCGTCTCTCGCGCTGTACCGCCGCTATCGCCCGGAGTCGTTCGCCGAGGTCATCGGGCAGGAGCATGTCACCGACCCGTTGCAGCAGGCGCTGCGGAACAACCGGGTCAATCACGCGTACCTGTTCAGCGGTCCGCGCGGGTGCGGCAAGACCACCAGCGCGCGGATCCTCGCCAGGTGTCTGAACTGCGAGCAGGGACCCACGCCCACGCCGTGCGGGGAGTGCCAGTCCTGCCGGGACCTCGCTCGGAACGGACCGGGGTCCATCGACGTCATCGAGATCGACGCCGCCTCCCACGGTGGTGTGGACGACGCCCGTGACCTGCGAGAAAAGGCCTTCTTCGGACCGGCGAGCAGTCGGTACAAGATCTACATCATCGACGAGGCCCACATGGTCACGTCGGCCGGTTTCAACGCGCTGCTGAAGGTCGTCGAGGAACCGCCGGAGCATCTGAAGTTCATCTTCGCCACCACCGAGCCCGAGAAGGTCATCGGGACGATTCGGTCGCGGACACACCACTACCCCTTCCGGCTCGTGCCTCCCGGAACCCTGCGCGGGTACCTGGGCGAGGTCTGCGGACACGAGGGCATTCCCGTCGAGGAGGGGGTGCTGCCGCTGGTCGTGCGGTCCGGCGCGGGGTCCGTGCGTGACTCCATGTCCGTCATGGACCAGCTGCTCGCGGGGGCGGGCGACGCCGGTGTGACGTATGCCATGGCGACCTCGCTGCTCGGGTACACGGACGGGTCGCTGCTGGACTCGGTGGTCGAGGCGTTCGCCGCGGGAGACGGCGCCGCAGCCTTCGAGGTCGTGGACCGGGTCATCGAAGGGGGCAACGACCCTCGGCGGTTCGTCGCCGACCTGCTGGAGCGCTTGCGGGACCTGGTGATCCTGGCCGCCGTGCCCGAGGCCGCCGAGAAGGGGCTCATCGACGCTCCCGCCGATGTGGTCGAGCGGATGCAGGCCCAGGCTGGCGTCTTCGGCGCCGCCGAGCTGAGCCGCGCCGCCGACCTCGTCAACGAGGGACTGACGGAGATGCGCGGCGCCACCTCGCCGCGGCTCCAGCTCGAACTCATCTGCGCGCGCGTCATGCTGCCCGCCGCGTACGGGGACGAGCGGTCCGTCATGGCCCGGCTGGACCGTATCGAGCGCGGGGTGAACTTCTCCGGTGGCGGGGCCGCGCCCGCCATGGGGTACGTGCCTGGGCCTGAGGTGCACGGTGCGGTGCCGGTCGCGTCGGGTGCGTCTGTTCCGCCGGGTGCGCCGGGTGCGCCGGGTGCGCCGGTTCCGGGGGGTCCGGCTGGTTCGCCCGGGAGCGGGGCGGCGGCCGCGGCTCGGGCCGCTGTTCGAGGACCCGGCGCTGGGACAGGTGGTTCGGCGGGTGCTCCCGTGCAGGGCTCGGGAGCGGCTCCCGAGTCGGCCTCGCCTGTTGCGCCTGATGCACCTGCGGCGTCCGCGGCCCCTGCGGCTCCTCCGGCGAGTGCGCCTCCGGCGGCTCCCGCGGCGCCTCCTGTAGCCGCGCCCCCGGCCGGGGGCGCGCCCGGTGCCTGGCCCACGGCGACGGCCGCGGGCAGTGGCCGACGCCCCGGGGGGTGGCCGACGGCCACCACCCCCACAGGCGGCGGGCAGGCTTCTCGTACGACCCCTGGTACGGCCGCTCCCGCATCTGCACCCGCGCCTGCTCAGGCCCCGGCTCCTCAGGCGGTCACTCCCACGCCCGGCGCGCCGGCTCCCGCGAGCGGCGGCGGCATCGACCCCCGCACCCTGTGGCCGAACATCCTGGAGGCGGTGAAGAACCGCCGCCGGTTCACCTGGATCCTGCTCAGCCAGAACGCGCAGGTGACGGGTTTCGACGGCACGACCCTGCAGATCGGCTTCGTCAACGCGGGCGCGCGGGACAACTTCGCCGGCAGCGGCAGCGAAGAGGTGCTGCGGCAGGCGCTGTCCGAGCAGTTCAACGTCCAGTGGAAGATCGAGGCGATCGTCGACACCTCGGGCGGCTCGGGCGGCTTGGGCGCACCGGGCGGCTCGGGCGCAGGCGGCCCGGGTGGCGCGGCACCGATGGCTCCCGGCGGCTCCGCGTTCGGTGGCGGTGGCGGTGGCGCTGGTGGTTACGGCAGTGGCGGCGGCTACGGCGGCGGTGGCGGGGGCGGTGGATACGGCGGGGCTCCGGCCGCCCCGCGTCCCACGCCCCAACAGCCTCCGGCTTCGGCCTCGGGCCCCGCGGCACCCCAGGGCGGCCCGTCCGCGAGCCACATTCGGCCCGCGCCCCCGACCCAGCCTCCCGCTCCCGAACCGCCCCCGGTGGCCCCCGAGGACGACATCCCCGAGGACGACGACCCGGACCTCGACGAGTCCGCACTCTCGGGCCACGACCTGATCGTCCGCGAACTGGGGGCGACGGTCGTGGAGGAGTTCTCCAACGAGTGAGGAGTCCGGGCGGCGGCACCGAGACGAATGACGGCGGCACCGAGTCGAATGACGGCGGCACCGAGTCGAATGACGGCCGCACCGAGTCGAATAGCGGGTAGCCGGTAGCGGGTGGCCAGTAGCGGACCGGATCATCAGCAGCGGTGGCGGACCGGATGGCCAACAGCGGACAGAGGGTGCCGCCGGGGCACCCGCAGCGGCGGCCCCCCACGCGGTCGCCGGGGCACCCGCAGCCGCGCGCAAGCCCACGCGGCCGCCGGGGCACCCGCAGCAGCCCCCTCAACCCCACGCCCCTTAGAGGATCCCACCAACCCGCCACACCCCCCGCTTCGGTAGCCCCCACAAAGGCACCCGCCCCCGGCGGTTAGGCTGACCCCGTGAAGGTCCTTGTCATCGGTAGCGGCGCCCGCGAACACGCCCTGTGCCGTTCCCTGTCCCTCGACCCCGACGTCACCGCCCTGCACTGCGCCCCCGGGAACGCAGGCATCGCGGAGGTGGCCGAGCTGCACGCGGTCGACGCCCTCGACGGCGCCGCCGTGGCCGCGCTGGCTGTCGAGCTCGGCGCCGAGCTGGTGATCGTGGGCCCGGAGGCCCCGCTCGTCGCCGGGGTCGCCGACGCGGTGCGCGAGGCGGGCATCCCCTGCTTCGGCCCCTCGAAGGAGGCCGCGCAGCTGGAGGGCTCCAAGGCCTTCGCCAAGGACGTGATGGCGGGTGCGGCGGTCCCGACGGCCCGCTCGTACGTCTGCGCGACACCCGAGGAGGTCGACGAGGCGCTCGACGCCTTCGGCGCCCCGTACGTCGTGAAGGACGACGGCCTCGCGGCCGGCAAGGGCGTCGTCGTGACCGACGACCTCGACAAGGCCCGCGCGCACGCCAACGCCTGCGACCGTGTCGTCATCGAGGAGTTCCTCGACGGCCCCGAGGTCTCGCTCTTCGCGATCACCGACGGCGAGACCGTCGTCCCACTCCAGCCCGCCCAGGACTTCAAGCGTGCGCTGGACGGCGACGAGGGCCCGAACACCGGCGGCATGGGCGCGTACTCACCGCTGCCCTGGGCGGACCCGAAGCTCGTCGAGGAGGTCATGGAGACCGTCCTCCAGCCGACCGTCGACGAACTGCGCCGCCGCGGCACACCGTTTTCCGGCCTTCTTTACGCGGGTCTGGCGATCACCAGCCGTGGCGTACGGGTCATCGAGTTCAACGCCCGCTTCGGCGACCCGGAGACCCAGGTGGTGCTCGCCCGCCTGAAGACCCCGCTCGCGGGCGTGCTGCTGGCCTCGGCGAAGGGCACCCTCGCCCACCTGGAGCCGCTGCGCTGGAGCGATGACGCGGCCGTCACGGTGGTCGTGGCCTCGCACAACTACCCGGACACCCCGCGCACCGGCGACCCGATCACCGGGCTCGAGGAGGTGGCGGCCCAGGACGCCCCGTACGCCTACGTCCTGCACGCCGGGACGAAGCGCGCCGGCGACGCGGTGGTGAGCGCGGGCGGCCGGGTGCTCTCGGTCACGGCGACCGGCACCGACCTCACCGAGGCCCGCGAACGGGCGTACACCGCACTCGCCCGTCTCGGTCTCGACGGTTCGCAGCACCGTACGGACATCGCGGCGAAGGCCGCGGCGGAGGCGTAGGCCTCCTATTCATCGACAGGGGGCGGCGCACCCCTTTCGACGGCAATGATCAGGCCCCGGATTTCGTACGGAATCCGGGGCCTGATCATTGCCCACCGTCATCCACCTTTCCCCAAAGCCATTCCATCGAGTGACCGATGCCCCAACCGGCTGACGGGGGCCGAGGCCCCAACTAGGGTGCGGCGAAAGCGTTCCGGCACTTGGCCCACCGGCATTGCGATGTCAGTGGCGGGTGCCACAGTGGGGGAGTGAGCAACGCCAGGACATCCGTCGACACCGGCTGTGGGACAGCCGGTGCCGGGCGGACCGTAGGGGGTGACGTCCGGTCGTGACCGGTATGGGTGTGGAGGTGGGCGCGCAGGCCGCGCGCTCCCGGGCTCTCGCCGTGCTGCGCATCCGCAGCAGGGCGCTGGCCGTCGCCCTGCTGCCCGCGGCCGTCGCCGTCGTGCTGCTCGTCGGCGGCTCCACCGGCCATATCGCAGGGGGCAGCTGGGGGGCCGTGCGCTGGATCATGTCGGTCCTCGCCGTCCTCGTTCTGCTCGTGGCCGCGGGCATCGCGCTCGTCGTAGCCCGCGCGCGGCCAGCCGTGAGTCCGACGGTCCCGATCGCCGAGGAATCGGCCCCCGATCTCTATCGCATGGTCCGCGACCTGGCCGACCGCCTCGACGTCCCGGCCCCCTCGGCGATAGCGCTCACTCCGGACTGCGACAGCTGGCTCGAGGACCGCACCCACCCGGCGCACGGCCCGCCCGAGCGAGAGGCCCGGGACGCGAGGGAGGCCCTGGAGGGAGTCCGAGGCATAGGTGGAGCCGGAACCCGGGGCATACGAGGGCTGTCGTCGCGGCCCCGCCGGGCCCCCTCGGCCCCCGTCCTCGTCATCGGCTCGCCCTTCCTGTGGTGGATGCGCGTCGGGGAACTGCGCGCGGTCCTCGCCCCGGTCGTCGCCGGTACGGGCCCGTCGGCCCACCCCGACATAGCCGCGGCCCGCCGTTTCGTACGGGGCCTGGACGCGGCCGTGGCCGTAGCCTCGGAGCCGACGCGCGGACCGCTGTCCCGCACCGTCCTGGGCGGTGTCGGCTGGGTGACCCGCCTCCTGCTGCGCAGCTGCCGGGGCCACGCGGCGGAGATGGAGCGCGGCGTGGCGACCGCCGCGGCCGAGCGTGCACAGGCTGTGGATTACGGGCTGCGGATCGTCGCCCAGGAGCAGGTCGGTCTGGCGTACGCCGGATGGGACCGCCTGCTCACCCGGGTCGCGCTGCCCGCCTGGCGGATGGGCCGCTGGCCGTCCCGGCTGGACGTGGGCGTCGTCGCGGCCCTGACCGAGCTGTCCCGCCGCGACCGGCTGGCCGAGGGATTCGCCTCACGCCTCGGCGAGCGCCCCGCCTGTGACCTGCTCGAAGAGCCCGGCACGGTGGACGAGGCGGCCTCGCTCCTCGCCGCCCGGCTCTTCCACGGGGGCCCCGCCGAGCCCGGGCCCCACTGGGCCCCGGTCGACTGGCAGGACTACCCGGACGAGGTCGTCGACCGCAAATGGCGTACGGACGCGGCCCGCCTCCACCGGGTGCTGGACACGCTGGGCGTGCGGCTCCCCGCCAACCCGGCGGTGCCCGAAGCGGACGGCCCTACGCTGGCTCGGGTGATAGACCACCTCTCCGCTCCCCCGGAGAAGTGCGAGGAGGGGGAGGGGGAGCAGGGCCCGGTGGCTCTCGGCGAGGGCCCGGACGAGAACGCGGTGGCACTCGGCGAGGGCCCGGACGAGAACGCGGTGGCACTCGGCGAGGGCCCGGACGAGAACGCGGTGGCACTCGGCGAGGGCCCGGACGAGACCCCGGTGGCACTCGGCGAGGGCCCGGACGAGAACGCGGTGGCACTCGGCGAGGGCCCGGACGAGACCCCGGTGGCACCCGGCCAGGGACCGGACGAGGACCAGATGGCTCCCGACCCAGGCCCAGTTCCAGGCCCGCATCCGGACCCGCATCCGCAGCCGCACCCGCACCCGGGCCCGGAGCCGGCCGCGCTCGCTGCCCCCAGTAGAGGCGCGTACGAGAAGATGGCGATGGCCGAGGACGAGGACGACGCGGACCTCGCCCGGGGGAACGAGCGGACGGCCGCGCTCGCGGCCGGGCTCACCGCGGAGCTGGCCCGCGAGGAGGCGGCGGCGCCGGCCGTGACGTCCGCCCCGGCGGGGGGCACGGAGCCGCAGGGGCCCGACCGAGCCCTCTGGGACGACGGAATGCTGCCGCTCTTCCCCCTTCAGCCGCCCCGGACCGGTCGTGAGCTGCTCGCCGACCATGTGACGGCGATGGTGTGCTGCGCGGCGATGGACACCGCGGGGGCGGTGCCGGGCCTCGACTGGCTCGATGGGCCGTCGCTCCTTGTCGCCGGCGAGCGTGCCGCCGATCTCGGGCCCCGTGTACTCGCCCTCGTCGAAACGGGGGACCCCGCGCCCCTCCGCGACTGGCTTCGCCACCTCGGCGTCCGCCCGGAGAAGCCGGTTCGCCTGGTCTGAAGGGTCTGAAGGGTCTGAAAGGGCTGGAGTTGAAGGGTCTGGGTCTGAAGGGGGCCGTCACCCTGGCCGCGGGGTCGAACGCCGGTGTGCTCCGGTTCAGACGGAATCCGGCGTTCCACTCACGTCAATTCGCGACGAACGGTGACGGAGTGCGTGCGTAATGTGATGTGCTGGGACCGATCGCGCACAGGGCAAGGGTTCACTAGGACGACGGGGGCGAGAGGGAGGGGAGCAGGCATGGGGTCGGAGCAGATCCGCCGCTGGGAGTCGGGAGCACTCGCGCACGCCGTGTCGGACCCCTTCGGGCAGGGTCCCGTCCCGTGGCTCCGCGGCGACGAGCACTATTTCGACGACACCGGCCACGTCGTCCCCTGGTACATCGACCACCTCGACCACCTCGATCCGGCTCCGGGCGGCGCCACCCTCGTACGGAACGATCGCGAGGGCCGCGACCCCAAGGCCCCGCCCAGGCGCGCCATCCCGCACCCCCGGGCCGGTGGACCCCGCTCCGCCGACGACGTCCACCGTCAGATCAAGGGCTTCACCTCCACCGGTGCGGCCGCCCCGGGCGAAGCCATCGACTTCCACATCACCGTCGACCCGCCACAGGAATTCAGCGTCGACATCTACCGGATCGGGCACTACGGCGGCGACGGCGCCAGCAAGATCACCACCAGTCCGCGCCTCTCCGGCATTGTCCAGCCCCCGCCCCTCACCGCCGACCGCACGGTCTCCTGCCACCACTGGTGGCTCTCCTGGCGGCTCCAGATCCCGGCCTTCTGGAGCATCGGCGCGTACGTCGCCGTCCTCACCACCGCCGACGGGTACCGCTCCCACGTCCCGTTCACCATCCGGGACAACCACCCCGCCGACCTGCTCCTCCTGCTCCCGGACATCACGTGGCAGGCGTACAACCTGTACCCGGAGGACGGCCACACCGGTGCCAGCCTCTACCACGCGTGGGACGCGGAAGGCCGGCTGCTCGGCGAGGCTGACGCCGCGACGACGGTCTCCTTCGACCGCCCGTACGCCGGCGCGGGGCTCCCTCTCCACGTGGGACACGCCTACGACTTCATCCGCTGGGCCGAGCGCTACGGCTACGACATCGCCTATGCCGACGCCCGCGACCTGCACGCCGGCCGCGTCGACCCCACCCGTTACCGCGGCCTCGTCTTCCCCGGCCACGACGAGTACTGGTCGACGCAGATGCGCCGCACCACGGAACTCGCCCGCGAGCACGGCACCTCGCTCGTCTTCCTCTCGGCCAACACCATGTACTGGCAGGTGGAGTTGGGGCCGTCCCCGTCCGGTGTCGCGGACCGGCTGCTCACCTGCCGCAAGCGCAAAGGCCCCGGGAAACCGGCCCTTTGGCGTGAAATCGACCGCCCCGAGCAGCAGCTCATCGGCATTCAGTACGCGGGACGAGTCCCCGAACCACACCCGCTGGTCGTCCGCAACGCCGATCACTGGCTGTGGGAGGCGACCGGCGCGCACGAGGGCGACGAGCTGGAGGGCATGGTCGCGGGCGAGGCCGATCGCTACTTCCCGCGCACCCCGCTCCCGGAGCACCAAGGCCGGATCCTGCTCGCCCACTCCCCTTATCGGGACAGCGAGGGCGCCGTCCGCCACCAGGAGACCTCCCTCTACCGAGCGCCGTCCGGTGCCCTGGTCTTCGCATCCGGAACGTTCGCGTGGTCCCCGGCCCTCGATCGTCCTGGCCACGTCGACACCCGTATCCAGCGGGCCACGGCCAACCTCCTCGACCGCATCTGCAAACGCGACTGAGAAATCCCCCGCAGGACGGCCCCACACACCCCCTGGCCAAAGCCGCTCTCCGCATACGAGAGAATCGAGCCAATTGGACAGAACCACGGGGAGGAACCGTGTCCGGATTCGTCGAAAAGCCCGAGCCCCGCGAGGTGCCGGGTTTGGTGCATCTGCACACCGGCAAGGTGCGCGACCTGTACCAGAACGAGGCGGGCGACCTCGTGATGGTCGCCAGCGACCGTATCTCCGCCTTCGACTGGGTGCTCCCCACCGAGATCCCCGACAAGGGCCGCACCCTCACCCAGCTCTCCCTGTGGTGGTTCGACAAGCTCGCCGACCTGGTGCCCCACCACGTCCTGAGCACCGAACTCCCGCCCGGAGCCCCCGACGACTGGGCGGGCCGCACCCTGATCTGCAAGTCCCTGCGGATGGTCCCGGTGGAGTGCGTCGCGCGCGGCTACCTCGCCGGCTCCGGCCTCGTCGAGTACAACGAGTCCCGCACCGTCTGCGGCCTCGCCCTCCCGGAGGGTCTCGTCGACGGCTCGGAACTCCCCGCGCCGATCTTCACCCCCGCCACCAAGGCCGCCGTCGGCGAGCACGACGAGAACGTCTCGTACGAGGAGATCGCCCGCCAGGTCGGTGCCGAGACCGCCGCCCAGCTGCGCCAGACGACCCTCGCCGTCTACAGCCGCGCCCGCGACATCGCCCGCGACCGGGGCATCATCCTCGCGGACACCAAGTTCGAGTTCGGCTACGAGGGCGAGACCCTGGTTCTCGCCGACGAGGTGCTGACCCCGGACTCCTCCCGCTTCTGGCCCGCCGACGTATGGGAGCCGGGCCACCCGCAGCCCTCCTTCGACAAGCAGTACGTCCGCGACTGGCTGACCTCCCCCGAGTCCGGCTGGGACCGCAAGAGCGAGCAGCCGCCGCCCGCCCTGCCGCAGCACATCGTGGACGCCACCCGCGCCAAGTACATCGAGGCGTACGAGCGCCTGACCGGCACCAGCTGGAGCTGAGGCGACCAAGAGCACACGAAGAAGCCCCCGGCCTGAGGCCGGGGGCTTCTTCTGTGGAGCGGACGACGAGGCTCGAACTCGCGACCTCAACCTTGGCAAGGTTGCGCTCTACCAACTGAGCTACGTCCGCACTGCGCCGTGGCGCGAAAGCAACTATACCCAACCTCGCTCCCGCGCGAGCCGCACCGCCGCATGACGGTTCTCCGCCCCGAGCTTCGACGCGGCCGACGACAGATAGTTCCGTACGGTCCCCTGGGACAGCGCCGCCCGCTCGGCGATCTCCGCGACGGGCGCCCCGTCGGCGGCGAATTCGAGCAGCTCGGCCTCGCGCGCGGTCAGCGGCGAGTTCCCGGCGGAGATCGCGTCGGCGGCCAACTCCGGATCCACGTAACGGTTTCCCGCATGCACCGTACGAATGATCTCCGCGAGCCGTTGCGCACTGACCGTCTTCGGAACGAACCCGCGTACACCCGCCGCAAGCGCCCGCTTCAGATGCCCCGGCCGCCCATGACTCGTCACGATCAACACCTGACAGCCGGGCAGTTCGGCCCGCAGTGCTGTGGCCACGCTCACACCGTCCGCCCCCGGCATCTGGAGATCCAGGACGGCGACATCGGGCTCATGCGCCCGCGCCATCGCCAGCGCCTCGGGCCCGGTCGCCGCCTCGGCCACCACGACCAGGTCGTCCTCCAAGGCCAGCAGCGCGGCGAGCGCTCCCCGGATCAGATGCTCGTCGTCGGCGAGCAACAGACGCACGGGCGGTACGGACGTCATGGCGTGACCTCACTCACTTGCTGCGGGACGATGGAAGGAACCGCCCCCGCCTCCGGCACGAAACTCCCGGCCGACGCTTCTGCCGCCGGCACGGAAGTCCCGGCCGACGCTTCTGCCTCCGGCACGGAACTCCCGGCCGACGCCTCTGCCGCCGGCACCGATACTCCAGCCGCATCCCCTGCCGACTGCACCGGCACCCCGGCCGCATCCCCAGCCGACTGCACCGGCACTCCGGCCGACTCTGCCGACTGCACCGGCACCCCGGCCGCATCCCCTGCCGCCGGCAGCGGTACCTCTGCCGTCAGACGGAACACCCCGTCCCCTGTGGGCCCGGCCCGCAGCACGCCGTCCACCTCCGTCAGCCGCTCCCGCAGTCCCGCGAGCCCGGAGCCCCTCCTCGGTTCGGAGCCTCCGCCCGGCTCGGGCGCCGGCTCCCCCGTGTCCGGCACCCCGTCGTTCTCGACGGTGAGAGTCACCCGCCCCCGTGCGACCCGCAACGACACCGCACACCACTCCGCGTCCCCGTGCCGCAGCACGTTCGTCGTCGCTTCCCGTACGACCCAGCCGAGCGCCGACTGCACCTGTGGGGGCAGCCCGGTCGCCGAGCCGCTGACCTCGCAGTCGATGCCGGCGGCCGTCAACACACCTTGCGCACCCGCGAGTTCGACGCCCAGGTCGGCCTCCCGATAGCCGCGTACGACCTCGCGCACCTCCCGCTGCGACTCCCGCGCTATCCGCTGCACCTCGGTCATCTGGTCCACGGCCTCCGGCCGTCCGCGTCGGGCCAGCTGCACGGCGAGCTCGCTCTTCAGCGCGATCACCGCCAGATTCCGGCCCATCACGTCGTGCAGATCGCGCCCGAAGCGCAGCCGCTCCTCGGCGACGGCGAGGCGGGCGCGGGTCTCGCGGGCCTCGTCCAGTTCATAGACGGCGTTGAGCAGCCAGACGGAGAAGGCGGCGGTGAAGGTGAGGAACCCGGCGGCGAGCATGACCAAACCGGCGGTGATCACCGCGGCGGGGCCGGGAAAGCCCAGAGGGAACGACACCGCTCCAGCGCCCAGGGTCGCGCCGATCACCACGTGCGTCATCCGACGTCGGTTGCGCGTTCCCAGCGCGATCGTGCCGGTGCCGAACGTTATGACGCCGATGAACAGGGTGGACGCCACGCGGACCTCGTCCTCACTGGCCGGGCGCCACTCGGTGCCCGACAGCATGACTGCCACGATGGCGATCACGGACGTGCCCACCGCCAGCGCCATCAGCATGCGCCCGGGCTGCTCCCGGGTTCCGCGCGCCCAGTCCAGCGCCCTCGAAGCGGTCACGGCGCAGAGCCCCGCGTGTCCACAGACCAGCAGGAAGAGGCACCAGGCCATAGTCCGCGAGACGCTCCCGAAGACGGGCAGTCCCATCGAGACGACCTCGATCACGGCGAAGAAGTGGAACGACCACCGTGTGTACGTCTCGACCTTCGCCGGTGTGCTCTTCCCCCGCCACCATCCCGCCGGCCTGCTCACACCCACCCCCGGGCCCGTGGTCACCGCCGCGGCTCCCAGCGGAACCGCCGTCGTACAGCAAACACCGCGAGCACGATCCAGGCCACCGCCGTAGCGAGGGCGCCCAAGGCGTCGTGTGCGGAGAGGTCGCCGGTCCAGCCGCCGCGTATCAGGGTGATCACCGGGGTCAGCGGCAGCAGTTCGCAGGCGGAGGCGAGTCCGTCGGGCATCGTCTGAAGGGGGATGAAGGTGCCCGAGCCGAGCAGTGACAGCAGCATCAGGGGCATGGCGGCGACCTGGGCGCCCTCCACGCTCTTGCTGAAGTTCGCCGTGACCGCCGCGAGAGGGGGCCACATCACCAGGCCCAACAGCAGTCCCAGGACGGCGAAATGGGGCGCCTGGGGTGCTCCGACGTCCAGGAGCGCGGCGCACGCGACCGTGAGGACGAGGCACTGCACCAGCCCTATGGCGACCGACGGCAGCGCCGCGCCGGCGAGGATCTCGGCGTCCCGCAGCTCCCCGGTGCGCAGCCGCTTGAGGACGAGCTCCTCGCGGCGGGCCGCGTACACACTCACCAGTGAGGTGTAGACCGCGAAGAGGAGCGAGAAGCCGACGGAGGACGGCAGGACGACCGAGCCGACCGAGAGCCCGGTGCCCTTCAGGTCCATCTGATCGACCGTCCCGCGCAGGCTGAACGGCAGGGTCAGCGGCACGAACACCGCGGCGGCGAGCGTCGCCTTGGTCCGGCCCAGCAGGGTCAGCTCGGCGCGGGCCAGCGCGCCCATCCGCCGCGCGGCGGTGGTCGTACCGGCACCCGAACCCGGATGCCCGTGCACGTCGGTCGGGGCTGTCGCGCCGCTCATGCCGCCGCCTCCCTCTGCTGCGAGCCACCCGCACCGCCGGCGTTCCCCGCCGCCGCGTCCCGCGCGATCCGCAGGAACGCCTCTTCCAGCGAGGCCGACCGCACATCGAGCCCCCGCAGCTCGACCCGCTCCCTCGCGGCCCACAGCAGGAGGGCGGTGGCGGTGCGCTGCAACGCGTTGGTGCGCAGCTTGATGACGCGGCCCGCCGTCTGGTGGTCGCTCACGCCGAGTTCGGCGAGCGGGGGCAGATCTCCGAGGAAGAAGCCGTCGGGCAGCTCGAAGGAGATCCGGGACGGCTGGGAGGCGGTCACCTCGGCCGGAGTGCCCGAGGCCGCGATGCGCCCCTCGTGGAGTATCGCGAGCCGGTCGGCCAGTTCCTCGGCCTCTTCCAGGTAATGGGTGGTCAGCAGCACCGTCGTACCGTCGTCGCGCAGCGCGCGCACCAACTCCCAGGTGCTGCGGCGTCCTTCGGCGTCGAGTCCGGTCGTCGGCTCGTCCAGGAAGAGGACCTCGGGACGGCCGAGGAGCGCGAGTGCCAGGTCCAGGCGCCGCTTCTCGCCCCCGGACAACTGCTTGACCCGTACATCGGACCGGCGCGTCAGGCCCACCAGGTCCAGCGCCTCCGCCGTGGGCCGCGCTCCGCTGGTGCAGCCCGCCCACATCCGTATGGTCTCCGCGACCGTCAGCTCGGAGGGGAAGCCGCCTTCCTGAAGCATCACGCCGACCCGGGGGCGGACGGCCGCCCGCTCCTCGTACGGATCGTGGCCGAGGACCCGCACGCGTCCGCCGGCCGGAGGCGCGAGGCCCTCCAGCAGCTCGACCGTGGACGTCTTGCCCGCGCCGTTCGTCCCCAGTAGCGCGAAGAGTTCTCCGCGGCCCACGGAGAACGTGACCCCGCACACCGCCTCGAAGCCTTTCCCGGCTCCGCGGTCTCCCCCGTGCGCACGGCGATCTCCCCCGTAAACACGGCGCAGATCCGTGACCTCGATCACGTCATCGTGCTCATCGTGCCTGTTCTCGTTCATGGAAACAGCGTCCCCGCGGACGGGACCCGGCAGCAGTGCGCGGTGTCATCACTCCGCATGACAAATGTCAGCAGGGCGGTAGCCGTACGGAGGGGAGGGGAGGGGAACAACAAAAAGCCCCGGTCGATGACCGGGGCCTCCGTGCTGGAGCGGACGACGAGGCTCGAACTCGCGACCTCAACCTTGGCAAGGTTGCGCTCTACCAACTGAGCTACGTCCGCATTGCCGCCGACCGGCTTTCACCGATCGGTGCGAGCACCACCTTACCTGATCCACAAGAGTGGTCGGTAAGGGTTGCAGAGCGGGTGACAGGAATTGCACACTGCGCCTTCCCCCTGGAAGGGGGATGTTCTGCTACTGAACTACACCCGCGTGACTCCTTGGGGGTTCGTCCTTTCGGCCTTGCCCCTCGGCGTGCTCCAGACTCTAGCTGATCAGCTGGGGGTCAGCGCAAGTCGGCTGTTCCCAGGGCCCGGTGACGGGCCCTCGCGGGCGACCCGGCGGGACCCGGGCGGACCGGAGGGCCCGGAGCCCGGGGTCAGTGCGCCTCGGCGAACGCCTCGTAGACCTTCTTGGGGATACGCCCGCGCGGCGGCACGTCCATCTTGTTGGAGCGGGCCCAGGCGCGGACGGCGGCCGGGTCGGGGGTCAGCGCGGTGTGGGTGTACGCCTTCCCGGACTTCGACTGCTTGCGGCCGGCCTCTACGTAGGGAGCGAGCGCCTTACGCAGTTTCTTGGCATTGGAGGGATTGAGGTCGATCTCGTACGACTTGCCGTCGAGTCCGAAGGCGATCGTCTCCGCCGCTTCTGAGCCGTCGATGTCGTCAAAGAGAGTGACCACGACACGCTGCGCCACGAATATCGGTCCCTTCGTGCGACACCTCTGCGATCACGTCATGACGTGCTCGGACGTCACGGAGTTGTCGGGGAGATGTCGACTGTCCGGCTGTTATTGGGCAAAGTATCGGCTAATGCCAATTCCTTTGTACAGTGCCCGGCATTGCATTGTGAAGCCCGACTAAATCCTTCCGCGTGTCCGGAGGCAATGGGGTCCCGTCGCTCTTCTGCGGTTTTTCCCAGGATTTTCCGTGCCGGCCCCCGCGTCGATGCGGGATCGTGATCGGGCTCACGTAGGATTCTACGAATCTACGCGAGTAGAAATTTTGTGCGGGTAGTCTGAAGGGACCTGCTCAGCACCACACACCGGGAGTGCCAGTGGCACGCGTCGTAGTCGACGTCATGCTCAAGCCGGAGATCCTCGACCCCCAGGGCCAGGCGGTGCAGCGTGCACTGCCGCGCCTCGGTTTCGAAGGCGTCTCCGACGTACGTCAGGGAAAGCGATTCGAACTGGAAGTGGACGGACCGGTGGACGACGCCGCGCTCGCCCGCATCCATGAACTGGCGGAATCCTTCCTCGCCAACACCGTGATCGAAGACTTCACCGTGAAGGTGGAGGACGAGAAGGTGGAGGCAGGAAAGTGACTGCTCGTATTGGAGTCGTCACCTTTCCCGGCAGCCTCGACGACCGTGACACGCAGCGCGCGATCAAGCTCGCCGGCGCCGAACCCGTCGCTCTCTGGCACAAGGACAAGGACCTCAAGCAGGTCGACGCCGTGGTGCTCCCCGGCGGTTTCTCGTACGGCGACTATCTCCGGGCCGGTGCCATCTCGCGCTTCTCGCCCGTGATGGAGTCCGTCATCGGGCAGGCGAAGTCCGGAATGCCGGTCCTCGGTATCTGCAACGGCTTCCAGATCCTCACCGAGGCGCACCTCCTCCCCGGCGCGATGCTCGGCAACAACCACCTCCACTTCATCTGCCGCGACCAGAAGCTGCGGGTGGAGAACGCGGAGACCTCCTGGACGACGGACTACGAGTCCGGCCAGGAGATCCACATTCCGCTGAAGAACATGGACGGGCGGTACGTCGCCGACGAGCACACCCTCGACATGCTGGAGGCGGAGGGCCGGGTCGCCTTCCGGTACGTGGACTTCAATCCCAACGGCAGCCTTCGGGACATCGCCGGGATCACGAACGAGGCCGGGAACGTGGTCGGTCTCATGCCGCACCCCGAGCACGCCGTCGAGCCCCTCGTCGGCTCCGGCCGCACCGACGGCCTCCCCTTCTTCACCTCGATCCTCAAGAAGCTGGTCAACGCATGAGCCGCACGCCTCTGGACACGGTCGAGAACGCGGCCGCGACCCCCGACGTCGAGCTGCCCTGGGCCGAGCTGGGCCTGAAGAAGGACGAGTACGAGCGGGTCGTGGAGATCCTCGGCCGCCGCCCGACGGGTGCCGAACTCGCCATGTACTCGGTCATGTGGTCCGAGCACTGCTCGTACAAGTCCTCGAAGGTCCATCTGCGCCAGTTCGGCGAGAAGGCCCCGCAGTCCGACGCGCTCCTCGTCGGCATCGGTGAGAACGCCGGTGTCGTCGACGTCGGCCAGGGCTACGCCGTCACCTTCAAGGTCGAGTCGCACAACCACCCGTCGTACGTCGAGCCCTACCAGGGCGCGGCCACCGGCGTCGGCGGCATCGTGCGCGACATCATCGCGATGGGCGCCCGCCCGGTCGCGGTCGTCGACCCGCTCCGCTTCGGTGCGGCCGACCACCCGGACACCAAGCGGGTCCTGCCGGGTGTCGTCGCCGGCATCGGCGGCTACGGCAACTGCCTGGGCCTGCCCAACATCGGCGGCGAGGTCGTCTTCGACGCCTGCTACCAGGGCAACCCGCTCGTCAACGCCGGTGCCATCGGCGTCATGCGGCACGAGGACATCCACCTCGCGAAGGCGTCCGGCGCGGGCAACAAGGTCATCCTGTACGGGGCCCGCACGGGCGGCGACGGCATCGGCGGCGCCTCCATCCTGGCCTCCGAGACCTTCGACGACGCCAAGCCGTCGAAGCGTCCCGCGGTCCAGGTCGGTGACCCCTTCCAGGAGAAGCTCCTCATCGAGTGCACCCTGGAGGCGTTCGCCGAGAAGCTGGTCGTCGGCATCCAGGACCTGGGCGCGGCCGGTCTGTCGTGCGCGACGTCCGAGCTCGCCTCGAACGGCTCCGGCGGCATGCGCGTCACCCTCGACGACGTACCCCTGCGCGACTCGACCCTCTCGCCCGAGGAAATCCTCATGAGCGAGTCGCAGGAGCGCATGTGCGCGGTCGTGGAGCCGGCGAAGGTCGACCGGTTCCTCGAGATCTGCGACAAGTGGGATGTCATCGCCACGGTCATCGGTGAGGTCACCGACGGCGACCGCCTGGAGATCTACTGGCACGGCGGCAAGATCGTCGACGTCGACCCGCGCACGGTCGCGCACGACGGCCCGGTCTACGAGCGCCCGTACGCCCGTCCGGAATGGCAGGACGCGCTCCAGGCGGACGACGCGAACAAGCTGCCGCGGCCGGCGACCGGCGAGGAGCTCAAGGACCAGGTCCTCAAGCTGGTGAGCTCCCCCAACCAGGCCTCCAAGTCCTGGATCACCTCCCAGTACGACCACTTCGTGCAGGGCAACACGGTGCTGGCGCAGCCCGAGGACTCGGGCATGATCCGCATCGACGAGGAGACCGGACTCGGCGTCGCCATCGCCACGGACGGCAACGGCCGCTACGCCAAGCTCGACCCGTACACGGGTGCGCAGCTCGCGCTCGCCGAGGCCTACCGCAATGTCGCGACGACCGGCGCCAAGCCGCTGGCCGTCTCCGACTGCCTGAACTTCGGCTCGCCCGAGGACCCGGCCGTCATGTGGCAGTTCGCCGAGGCCATCCGTGGTCTCGCCGACGCCTGCCAGCAGCTGGGCACCCCGGTGACCGGCGGCAACGTCTCGCTCTACAACCAGACCGGCGAGGCCGCCATCCACCCGACTCCGGTCGTGGCCGTGCTGGGCGTCATCGACGACGTCGCCCGGCGCACGCCCGTCGCCTTCCAGGAGGAGGGGCAGCTGCTCTATCTCCTCGGCGACACCCGTGAGGAGTTCGGCGGTTCGGCCTGGTCGCAGGTCGTCCACGACCACCTCGGCGGTCTGCCGCCGCAGGTCGACCTGGAACGCGAGCGGCTGCTCGCCGAGATCCTCATCTCGGCCTCCCGCGACGGCATGATCGACGCGGCGCACGACCTGTCCGACGGCGGTCTCGTCCAGGCCGTGGTCGAGTCGGCGCTGCTCGGCGGCAAGGGCGCGCGCCTGATCGTCCCCGACGGCCTGGACGCCTTCACCTTCCTCTTCTCGGAGTCGGCGGGCCGCGCGGTCGTCGCCGTCCCGCGCTCGGAGGAGCTCCGTTTCAACGACATGTGCGGTGCGCGCGGCCTGCCCGTCACGCGTATCGGTGTCGTCGACGGTGACACGGTCGACGTCCAGGGCGAGTTCGCGCTCTCGCTGGACGAGCTCCGGACGGCCCACGAGGGCACGATCCCGGCGCTGCTCGCGTAGCACTCGGCAGTCGTACGACGATGATGGCCCCGCCCGGGAAACGGGCGGGGCCATCATCGTGTGACCGTCAGGCGGGGACCGCCGGACCGGGATCCGACCCTCAGGCCGGGACGGGCTCGGGCCGGTGCGCGGGCTGATCGGTGTCCTCCGGCCGCCCGGGCCTGGGCAGCCACAGCGCCAGCACGGCGGCCAGCGTCATCAGCGCGGCGCCGCTCCAGAACACCACGTCCGTCGCGGAGACGAAGGCGCGCACGCCCTCGGCGTGGGCCGTTCCGGTCAGCCGGGCGAGCGCGTCGACGTCGCCGCCGGGGCCGTCGGCGGCGTAGAGACGGGCCAGGACGCTGCCGAACACGGAGGCGCCGAGGGCGCCGCCGAGGGTCTGGAAGAACCGGATTCCGGTGGTGGCGACGCCGAGCTGGTGGCGTGGGGCGGCGAACTGCACGAGCAGGATCAGCTGGCCCATGAGTTGCCCCAGCCCGAGGCCCATCAGCAGCAGGGCGGAGCGGACCAGCCACAGGGAGGTGGCCGGGCCGGTCGTGGCGGCCAGGAAGGCGAAGGCGAGCGCGGTGGTGGCCGTGCCGCTGAGGGTGAAGGTCCGCGCCGACCAGCCGCGGGCCGTGAGCCTGCCGGTGAGCAGGCCGGCTGTCGCCATGCCGACCGCCATCGGGAGCAGGTAGAGGCCGGCGGAGGAGCTGGTGAGACCGCGGGCGATCTGCAGGTAGATGAGCACGTAGTAGATGGCGCACATCATGGCTGCGCCCAGGATGGCCTGGATCGCGAAGCCGAGGCGCAGTTCGCGGACCCGGAACAGGGAGAGCGGGAGGATCGGTTCGGCCGTGCGCGTCTGCCGCCACAGGAACAGGGCGAGGGCCGCGGCGGCCGTGGCGATCAGACCGACGACGACCGGGGACGACCAGGCGTACCGGTGGCCGCCCCAGTCGGTGACCAGGAGCAGGGCGCTGGAGAACGCGGCCGCGAGCGCGGCGCCCGGATAGTCGAGCGGGCGGCGCACCGGGTGGTCGGGGAGTTTGAGGACGAAGGCGGAGGCGGCCAGGACCGCGACGCCGACCGGCAGGTTGACGTAGAAGATCCAGCGCCAGCTCGCGTGATCGGCGAGCAGACCGCCGATCCATGGGCCGATCGCCATGCCGGCGCCCGCGACGAGTCCGCCGGCGCTGCCGCCCTTGCCGGTGCCCTCTTCGTCCGGGCCCTTGAGGTGGGCGATCACCACCATCGTGACGCTCATCAGTCCGCCGCCGCCCAGACCTTGTACCGCGCGGGCCGCGATGAGCTGGTCCATCGACTGGGCGGCGCCGCAGAGAGCGGAGCCGACGAGGAAGGTGGCGATCGCGCCGGTGAAGACGCGCTGGGCGCCGAGGGTGTCGCAGAGCTTGCCGTACAGGGGCAGCATCGCGGCCGACGCCAGTGCGAACGCGCTGACCAGCCAGGGGATCTTGTCGACGCCGTGGACCGGATCGAGGTCCCGGACGATCGGGACGGTCGCCGCCGACACGATCTGCAGGTCCAGGACGGCCAGCACGATCGTGACGAGACAGATGAGGAAGCCGATTTTGCGCTGGGTCTCGGTCATGGGCCTCACCCTGCCCGAGAAGTGTGTACCCAGTCAATGTTTTATCTCGGCTCAAATTTCATCCAGGTATATTGGGCGCGAGTACAGTGGTCCCATGGCTGAAGCGATGGGGCTGCGCGAGCGCAAGAAGCACCAGACGGCGATGCGGATCTACCGGACCGCGATCGCCCTCTTCACCGAGCGGGGCTTCGGCAACGTCTCGGTGCAGGAGATCGCCGACGCGGCCGAGGTCTCGAAGATGACCGTGTTCAACTACTTCGGCACCAAGGAGGACTTGGTCTTCCGGCCGATGGAGGACCACTTCGGTGACGTGGCCCGCGCCGTGCGCGAGCGCGAGCCGGGGGACTCCGCGGTGGACGCCGCGCGCCGGCAGTTCCTGGACATGGTCGAGGCCCGCGACCCCTCGATCGGCCTGCACAGTGAGCCCCTCGCCCGCACGGTGCGCCGACTCGTGATGGAGACCCCGGCCCTGATGGAGCGCGCCTTCCTCGCCTCCCAGAAGGGGACCCGCGATCTGGCCGCCGTCCTTGCCGAGGAGACCGGCGACACGATGCTCGCCACGGTCGCCGCGGCCACGCTGAGCGCCGCCCGCAATGCCCTCGTAGAGGAGCACCACAGTCGTATCGAGGCGGGCGAGAGCCCGGACGCGGTGGCCGCAGGCGCCGCCGAGCGCGCCCGGCGCGCCTTCGACCTGGTCGAAAAGGGCCTCAGCGGGTACGCCGTCAAGCTCTAGGCTGGCGACCATGCCCCCCGCCAAGAAGCGCACCCGTAGCTACGACTCCGCCAAGATCCGCGCGGCGGTGCTCACGCAGTTCGGGCATGTACGGGACGGTGTGCGCACCCTGAGCGAAGAGCAGTTGGCGCGGCCTTCCCGGCTCGGGGACTGGAGCGTGCGGGAGCTGGCCGCGCACATCACGACGGCCGTCGAGAGTGTGAGCCGCAACCTCGACCGGGACGAACCGCCGAAGCCCGAGCTCGGCCTGCTGGAATGGCCGTTCGCCACCGCCGCGCGGGCCGGGGACATCGCCGACGGCACCCGCGAGCTCGCCGGGCGGAACCCCGACCTCGACGCGCTCTACGCCCGCACCGAGCGGCGCTTCACTGAACGCCTGGCCGATGCCCCCGACGGCCGGCTGCTCGGTGCCCGCACCGGTGCCATGACCCTCGCCGACTACCTCGTCACCCGGACCGTCGAGCTCGTCGTGCACACCGACGACCTGAACCGCGCCGCGGGCACTGAGATCCCCTTCGACCGGCAGGCCCTTGCCGCGTGCACCCGGCTGCTTGCCGACGCGCTGGCCGTGAAGGCACCGGGGGCGTCGACGGAGGTGCGGATTCCGCCGTATGCCGTGGTGCAGTGCGTGGCGGGGCCGCGGCATACCCGTGGCACACCGCCGAATGTCGTCGAGACCGATCCGCTGACGTGGATCCGGCTGGCGACGGGGCGTGTGGCCTGGTCGGCGGCGCTGGAGGATGCCGACGTCAGCGCGAGCGGGGAGCGCGCGGACCTCGGGGGGCTCCTTCCCTTGATGGGCTGAGCCCCCGGCATTGCCGCCCGCCCGCGCAAGGCTTCTTTCGCCCCCGCCGCCCCCGCCGCCCCCGCCGCCCCTGCCCTCCCCCAAGCTCTCGGCTTCGCTAGAGCAGGGGGGACCCCCATCGCACCTGGGGCTCCGCCCCAGACCCCGTTCGCGCAGTTCCCGCGCCCCTGTTCAGGGGCACGGAGAGCTGCGCAATCCACGAGGGAACCGACCACCCCACCCCTCCCGTCACATCGGCATGGACAAGCAGCGACTGACGCTCACCGCCCTGACCCTGCTTCCGCTCGCGGTGGCCTGTGGCACACAGCCGGGCAGCGGCAGCAGCTCCGTGGGAGCGGGCTCGACCCCCACCAACGGCGTCCACGCGTCCCCCGTCACCGGCGTCCACTGGACCGTCGACAGCCTCACCGTGGACGGCAAGACCCGGAAGGCACCCGGCAGCGCGTATCTGCGGATCACCGAGGACGGCCGCGTCAGCGGCAACCTCGGCTGCAACGGATTCGGCTCGACCGCCACCGTCAAGGGCGACCGGGTCGACTTCGGGGAGATCGCGATGACCGACATGGGATGCCAGAAGGGGCCGATGAGCTTCGAGGAGAGCCTGGGCCGCACCTTCGGCGGCGGCGCGATGACCACCGAGGTCAAGGGCGACGGGCTGACGCTCACCACCGACGCAGGCGATCGGGTGAGCCTGACCAAGGAGAACGACGCGTCCCTCTACGGCACGAAGTGGACCGTCACGGCGCTCGGCGACGAGAACGTGTCCCGGTCCCTCCCGAAGGGCGTCGAGGGCAAGGCGTACTTCGTGTTCGACAAGGAGCACGGCACCCTCTCCGGCAGCCTCGGCTGCAACCACGCCTCCGCCAGGGCCACCGTCCGCGATGGACATATCACCCTCGGCGCCGCCAAGACCACCCGGATGATGTGCGACGGCTCACTCATGGACACCGAGAAGACCTTGCTGGGCCTTTTCGACGGCACGGTCGTATACGAGCTGGATCACCGCTCCCTCACGCTGACCAGCGCAAACGGCGATGTCGTCAGTGCTGTGGCGGGGGAGTGATCCATTAAGGCCGCGTATCCCCAATTCGGACCAGTGGTCGATCTCGCCTACACTCGGAGCCGTGCCACGTGGTGACGGTCGACTCAATCATGATCTGCTCCCCGGTGAGAAAGGCCCCCAGGACGCTTGCGGCGTCTTCGGTGTCTGGGCTCCGGGCGAAGAGGTCGCCAAGCTCACTTACTTCGGGCTCTACGCCCTCCAGCATCGGGGTCAGGAATCCGCGGGAATCGCGGTCAGCAACGGCTCCCAGATCCTCGTCTTCAAGGACATGGGCCTCGTGTCCCAGGTCTTCGACGAGACCTCCCTCGGTTCGCTCCAAGGTCATATCGCGGTCGGTCACGCCCGCTACTCGACCACCGGTGCCTCCGTGTGGGAGAACGCCCAGCCGACGTTCCGCGCCACCGCGCACGGTTCCATCGCGCTCGGCCACAACGGCAACCTCGTCAACACGGCGCAGCTCGCCGAGATGGTCGCCGACCTGCCCAAGCAGGACGGCCGCACCACCCGCGTGGCCGCCACCAACGACACCGACCTGCTCACCGCGCTCCTCGCGGCCCAGGTCGACGACGACGGCAAGCCGCTGACCATAGAAGAGGCCTCCGCCAGGATCCTCCCGCAGGTCAAGGGTGCCTTCTCCCTCGTCTTCATGGACGAGCACACCCTCTACGCGGCCCGCGACCCGCAGGGCATCCGCCCGCTGGTCCTCGGCCGTCTGGAGCGCGGCTGGGTCATCGCCTCCGAGTCCGCCGCCCTCGACATCTGCGGCGCCGCCTATGTGCGCGAGATCGAGCCGGGCGAGTTCGTCGCCATCGACGAGAACGGTCTTCGTACGTCGCGATTCGCGGAAGCGAAGCCCAAGGGCTGCGTCTTCGAGTACGTCTATCTGGCCCGCCCCGACACGGACATCGCCGGCCGGAACGTGTACCTCTCGCGTGTCGAGATGGGCCGCAAACTCGCCAAGGAAGCCCCCGTCGAGGCCGATCTGGTCATAGCGACCCCGGAATCCGGCACGCCCGCCGCGATCGGTTACGCGGAGGCCTCCGGCATCCCCTTCGGCGCCGGCCTGGTCAAGAACGCGTACGTCGGCCGGACCTTCATCCAGCCCTCGCAGACGATCCGCCAGCTCGGCATCCGTCTGAAGCTCAACCCCTTGAAGGAAGTCATCAAGGGCAAGCGCCTGGTCGTCGTCGACGACTCGATCGTGCGCGGCAACACCCAGCGCGCCCTGGTACGCATGCTCCGCGAGGCGGGCGCCGCCGAGGTCCACATCCGGATCTCCTCGCCGCCCGTGAAGTGGCCCTGCTTCTTCGGCATCGACTTCGCGACCCGCGCCGAGCTGATCGCCAACGGCATGACCATCGACGAGATCGGCACCTCTCTCGGCGCCGACTCCCTCTCGTACATCTCCATCGACGGCATGATCGAGGCCACGACCATCGACAAGCCGAACCTGTGCCGCGCCTGCTTCGACGGCGAGTACCCGATGGAGCTTCCGGACCCCGAGCTGCTCGGCAAGCAGCTCCTGGAGACCGAGCTGGCCGCGGGTCCCGCAGCCACGGCCGCGGCTGACGCCATCCGTCGCCCGTAAGCGCCGCAGAGCCCCGTAACACCAACCCGAAAGATCCCAGGCAATGTCTGCTGTATCTGATCAGTCGGCTGCGTCGACGGGCACATCCGGTGCTTCCTACGCGGCTGCCGGCGTCGACATCGAGGCGGGCGACCGCGCCGTAGAGCTGATGAAGGAGTGGGTGAAGAAGACGCGGCGCCCCGAGGTCCTCGGCGGCCTCGGCGGATTCGCCGGCCTCTTCGACGCCTCCGCCCTCAAGCGGTACGAGCGTCCGCTGCTCGCCTCCGCGACGGACGGCGTGGGGACGAAGGTCGACCTCGCCCGGCAGCTCGGCGTGTACGACACCATCGGCCACGACCTGGTCGCGATGGTCATGGACGACATCGTGGTGTGCGGCGCCGAGCCGCTCTTCATGACCGACTACATCTGCGTGGGCAAGGTCCACCCGGAGCGCGTGGCGGCCATCGTGAAGGGCATCGCCGAGGGATGCGTGCTCGCGGGCTGCGCCCTGGTGGGCGGCGAGACGGCGGAGCACCCGGGGCTGCTCGGTCCGGACGACTTCGACGTCGCGGGCGCGGGCACCGGTGTGGTCGAGGCCGACCAGCTGCTCGGCCCGGATCGTATCCGTACGGGTGACGCGGTGATCGCCATGGCGGCCTCCGGTCTTCACTCGAACGGGTACTCGCTCGTCCGGCATGTCCTCTTCGACCGGGCGCACCTCAGCCTGGACCAGCACATCGAGGAGTTCGGCCGCACGCTCGGCGAGGAGCTGCTCGAACCCACCAAGATCTACTCGCTGGACTGCCTGGCGCTGACCCGGACCACCGAGGTGCACGCCTTCAGCCACATCACCGGCGGCGGACTCGCCGCCAACCTGGCCCGCGTCATCCCGGACGGCCTGCACGCCGTGGTGGACCGCGAGACCTGGACCCCGGCACCGGTCTTCGACCTCGTCGGCAGGACCGGTCAGGTCGAGCGCCTGGAGCTGGAGAAGACGCTGAACATGGGCGTCGGCATGATCGCGATCGTCCCCGAGGAGTCCGCGGACGTGGCCCTCGCCACCCTGGCGGACCGCGGTGTGGACGCCTGGATCGCCGGTGAGATCACCGAGCGGGGCGACCACGCCACGGGCGCGGAGCTCATCGGCGACTACGCCGAGTAGTCCCCGGGACCGTCCGGGGCGCCGCCCCGGACGGCAGTCCAGGACCCGCGGCCCCCGTCTGACGGCAGCACAAAACCCGGTCCGGCGCGTATCCGCTCCGGACCGGGTGAAGCGCTGCTAGACAGTCAAGCGCCGCGGCGCTGCTGTGACGACGGACCGGACTCGTCGTCCTCGTCCTCGTCGTCGTTGTACAGATCCGCGTACTGGGCGTACGGGTCGTCTTCCTCGTCGTCGTCCTCGAACGGCTCGCCATTCGGCGGCTGGCTCGAAGTCGAAGCGCCCAGCTCGTTGGCCAGACGCGACAGGTCTGTCCCGCCGCTGTTGTACTTCAGCTGGCGGGCGACCTTCGTCTGCTTGGCCTTGGCCCGGCCGCGCCCCATGGCTCGACCCCCTCGGTGACGGGGCTCGACGGCCCCAGAGTCTTGACACGCGTTCATGATCTGGAACGGGCTCTCCGTGGAGAGACCGGTCCGTAGGGCTTCCACGGTACCTGAGCCCGCGCCCATACGGTACGTCGCCCGCAGGACGCGCGTGTGCACAGAACCCGCGAGGAGCCCCGTCCTCGCTGGTCAACCGCGATTTTAACCTCTTCTTGGCGTACGACCCGCCGACGGACGTGAGAGTTCTCTCCCGTACCGCCGACGGGTACCCCTCGTACGTCAGCGGCGCCGGGCCTCCGCCATCCGCTGCTCGGCGATCCGGTCGGCCGCGGCGGCCGGCGGAATGCCGTCGTCCTTCGCACGTGCGAAGATGGCCAGCGTGGTGTCGAAGATCTTCGCGGCCTTCGCCTTGCACCGGTCGAAGTCGAATCCGTGCAGTTCGTCGGCGACCTGGATGACACCGCCCGCGTTCACGACGTAGTCGGGGGCGTACAGGATCCCGCGGTCCGCGAGGTCCTTCTCCACCCCCGGGTGCGCGAGCTGGTTGTTGGCCGCGCCGCACACGATCCTGGCCGTGAGCACCGGCACGGAGCTGTCGTTCAGCGCCCCGCCGAGCGCGCACGGGGCGTAGATGTCGAGCCCCTCGACGCGGATGAGCGCCTCGGTGTCCGCGACGGCCGTGACACGGGCCGGGTGACGGTCGAGGATCTGGCGCACCGACTCCTCCCGCACGTCCGTGATCACGACCTCGGCGCCGTCGTCGAGCAGGTGCTGCACCAGGTGGCGGCCCACCTTGCCGACGCCGGCGACGCCGACCCTGCGGCCGCGCAGCGTCGGGTCGCCCCACAGGTGCTGGGCGCTCGCCCGCATCCCCTGGAAGACACCGAAGGCGGTCAGCACGGAGGAGTCGCCCGCGCCGCCGTTCTCGGGGGAGCGCCCGGTCGTCCAGCGGCACTCGCGCGCCACCACGTCCATGTCGGCGACGTACGTACCGACGTCGCACGCGGTGACGTAAAGGCCGCCGAGCGAGGCCACGAAGCGGCCGTACGCGAGGAGCAGCGCCTCGGACTTGATCTGGTCCGGGTCACCGATGATGACGGCCTTGCCGCCGCCGTGGTCGAGACCGGCCATGGCGTTCTTGTACGACATGCCGCGCGAGAGGTTCAGGGCGTCGGCGACGGCCTCCGCCTCGCTCGCGTACGGGTAGAAGCGCGTACCGCCGAGGGCCGGGCCCAGAGCGGTGGAGTGGATGGCGATGACGGCCTTGAGGCCGCTGGCGCGGTCCTGGCAGAGCACGACTTGCTCATGACCGCCCTGGTCCGAGTGGAACAGGGTGTGCAGTACATCAGCAGGTGCGCCGGTTACGTCGGTCACTGTGGTGACTCCCAGGTAATAAGCGGCGGTTGCGGGCGGAGTCCGTGCGGGTGGCGGGCTCCGTGGGCATGAGAGTAGAGCCTGCGCCCGCCCGCCATCGGCGCAGTGTTCAGGATCACCCACCGGCGGCCTACAGCCGTGGTTCGATTTGCATAGATTTCTCGTCAGGTTGTGAGCGGATTTCGCTGGTTTTCCCGGTGGTCAACGGGGGAGGGAGCAGGCGTGCCCAAGGTGTCCTCGGTGATCGTCCCGTACGCGTCCTATCTCCGCGTCTACGAACCGCTGGCCGCCTTCCCGGAGCCGGAGCGGGGCCACTGGGCGCGCTATGCCCGCCGCGCCGAACGCCCCTCGTACCAGGACGAACTGCGCCGCTCGCTGGCCGACTTGCTGCCCACCCCGCCGATCCCGGTGCCGGTGCACGAGAGCGGTGACGCGTTCGTGCTGGAGGTCGACGGGGTGCTGTGCGTGTGCCCCTGGCGCACCCGGCTGCGTGGCTGGCAGGCCCTGGGCGAGCTGCCCGACGAACTCCCGGCCCTGGTCCTCGACGCGGTCCTGCCGCCGTTGGTACGCCGCCAGGCCGCCCTGGACTACGAGCGCTGGCTGGCCCGCAACCCCGACGCCCGCCCGTGGATCCGCACCTCGACCTGGCAGGTGCCGCTGAACTGGTTCGTGCTCGTCTCCGACGAGGAGCGGGCGTACGAGAAGGGGGCGGGCCCCGGCGGATCCGCACCGGTGCTCCGCTACCGGACACCCATGGTGCAGGCGCGGCGGCGCACGGCGCGGGCCCTGAAGACGCTGAAGGACACCCTCGACGAGGGGCCGCTGATCGACGGGCTGGTGGACGTGGGCCGCTGGCTGGAGGAGTTCCACCCGCGCTCGCTGGTCGAGCTGGACTACGGCGGGCTCGTGCACGTCCTGCCGGCCGGGCATCTCGAGAGCGACCACTCGGCCGCGGACGTCGCCGAGGGCATCGAGGCGCTGCGCACCGGTGACGGTGCCGCGGCGGGCGAGGCGTACGGACGGCTCGTGGAGCGCTGGCGGTCGGTCAGGGACCGGCGCTCGGCGAACTGAGGTCAGCCCTGGGATGAACCCTTGGGGTGGGGCCCCTGGGTCGCCTGGGGCGTGTGATCTGTTTCTCACCCATTCGCCTCGAACTCGCGTATGGTCCTCACACCACTGAAGAACCCTCATCCAGGACGTAGGTCCTGATCCGGGCTTTTGTGTCAAGCAGTCCCAAGCACTGTCAAGCGGGTGCCAAGCGTGATGGATGGCACTTACCTGGCTCTTGCATCGCTTACCCCCTCCCGTGCCAAAATAGGACAAGGAGCCCGGGGGAGGGCTCCGTCCATCCACGTATGGGTGGAATCTCAGCATTGCACGCTATGGGGGGTCTGATGACTCCTGATCGCCCTGTGACTGATCGTCACAGCGGCGTGACTGTCCGCTATGGCATGGTCCATCGGCTTCCGTCGCTGATGAACACCTGGGAGGGCAATTCCATCGGTTTGGCCGACGCGGCTGGACGGATGGTGTAGTTGTAGTGCCGAGGACAAGCCGTTCGTCCTATAACCGACTCGACTCGCGTCCGCCATTTCGGGCAACGCGGGTCAAGGTGCAGAATTTAGAGGAAAGAACCGAGAAGGTTCGGTTCTCCCGAGGAGGCCGCTCATGACCGCTCGCACCCCTGATGCCGAGCCGCTGCTGACCCCCGCTGAGGTCGCCACGATGTTCCGCGTCGACCCCAAGACGGTCACGCGGTGGGCGAAGGCCGGCAAGCTTACGTCCATCCGCACGCTCGGCGGGCATCGCCGCTATCGCGAGGCTGAGGTCCGCGCACTGCTCGCGGGTATCCCGCAGCAGCGCAGCGAGGCCTGAATAACCGCATAACCGGACAATTCGCCAGGTCCCCCAACCCGTCGAGGCGTCCGAACCACAGCTCCAAGCGACGCGGGTGCTGCCCCAACAGGACCCACGCCCAAGCTTTTTTCACACGTGACAAGGGTGCGTCGTCGATCGCGCTGGACTCCGCCGGGTCCAGCGCGATCTTTTTTGTGCCCTGACCGTGCCCGGACGGCCGTCCTGTGAGCGGCCTTGTCGGAGTCTGGGGAGGGGTGTCGGATCTCCTGTGGACTCCCTCGGTGGGCGGTGCAATTGCACATATTAAATTGACTTGTTGTAGGCGGGGTGTAAGTTCCGCACTTCTGAAAACTTATGCGGTGACACCCGTCACATGCCACGGTCCTTGTTGCCTATGGTGCTTGTGCGCTAAGGGAGTTGGGGCGATTCGGCGCCGTGCGCGGGCAGCCTCGCGCCCAGGCTCGCACTCGGCGGTGGGCGCGCGTCTGGGCTTTGGTCATGCCTTGGAGGGGCTTTCGTCCTCTGTGGCGCTCTCGGCCCTCTCGGGGGCGTCCTCGCCCCATGGGGCGGGCTCCATGGCCAGTCGCAGCAGCTGGTGGCAGATCGGGCAGTGCCGCGTCAGATGGCGGTAGCCGGAGGCGGCAGACAGATGGGCGCGGAGCAGGGCTCGCGTCTCGTGCCGCGCGGTCGCCGCCATACGCACCTCCGGGGAGTCGAGGGCCCTGGTTTCTGGGTACCGGCGGAATGTGACGCCGTCAAGGTGCAGGGGGCCCCTGAGGAGGGGCGAATGACGTCTCCGCCCGGCCTCGGTGTCGGCGCGCACGAGAAGGCCCCGCAGCCGGAGAGGACCAGGCCCCGCATCCGAGCACGGCACGAGCGCCGGATCCGAGGACGACAAGGGCCCCGGATCCGAGCACGACAAAAGGCCCCGCATCCGGGAAGGATGCGGGGCCTTTGTTCACTGCGGTCCTGACGGGATTTGAACCCGCGGCCTCCACCTTGACAGGGTGGCGAGCACTCCAAACTGCTCCACAGGACCAGGTTTTGCAGCGACTCATTCTTGCGCTGTGCTGCGAGAAGAGACTGTACAGGAGGGTGGCCCCGGGGTCGAACTCACCCACTGTGCGGGCCCGCTCACGGGACAGCGGCGTCGATCGCCTTCACGATGCGCTTGTCCGAGACGGGGTACGCCGTGCCGAGCGCGTGGGCGAAATAGCTGACCCGGAGCTCCTCGATCATCCACCGGATGTCCAGGACGGAGGAGGGGACAGGACGGCCCTGGGGGAGCTGCTCCAGCAGCCACGCGTACTCGTCCTGCATCTCGTGGACCTTCTCCATGCGGGTGGTGTCCCGCTGGACGTTGGTCGGCATCTGCTGGAGGCGGCGGTCGGCGGCGACCAGATAGCGCATCAGGTCCGGGACGCGGCGCAGGCCGGTCGCCGTGACGAAGCCCGGCTTCACGAGGGCGTCCAGCTGCTTCCGTACGTCCGTGAGGTTGGCAAGGAGCGTCGGGCTCTTCACTCCCTTGAGCCGGCGCTCACAGGCCTGCCAGGCGGCGAGCACCTGCTGCACCTGCCCGACCGTCCGGACCGTCGTGTCGACGATCTCGGCGCGCACCTTGTCGTACAGCTTCCGGTACGACTCCTCGTCCCACGCCGGGCCCCCGAAGTCGCCGATCAGCTTGTCCGCGGCGGCCATCGCGCAGTCGTCGAAGAGAGCCTGGATGGAACCGTGCGGGTTGGCGGACAGGGCGAGCTTCTGGGCGTTGGTGAGCTTGTCCGAGGCGAACTTGCCCGGGTTCACCGGGATGTTGCGCAGGATCAGCCGCCGGGTGCCCTTCCACATGGCCTGCGCCTGCTCGGCCTCCGTGTCGAAGAGGCGTACGGAGACGGTGTCGCCGTCGTCGACCAGCGCCGGGTACGCCTTCACCGGCTGGCCCGCCCGGCGCGTCTCGAAGACGCGCGTCAGCGATCCGATCGTCCAGTCCGTGAGGCCCGTACGCTCCAGGGACTCACCGCCCTGGCGCTCCGCCGTCGCCGCCGCGGCCTGCGAGATCGCCTTGCGTGCCTTCGGCTTCAGCTGGAGCTGCAAGGCCTCCAGGTCTTTGTCCTCGGCGAGCTTGCGGCGTCGCTCGTCGACGATCCGGAAGGTGATCTTCAGGTGGTCGGGGACCCGGGACCAGTCGAAGTCGTCGGCCGTCAGCGGCACCCCGACCATGCGCTTCAGCTCGCGCGCCATGGTCAGCGTGAGCGGCTCCTGAAGGGGCACGGCCCGCTCCAGGAACTTCTGCGCGAAGTTGGGGGCGGGGACGTAATGGCGGCGGATCGGCTTCGGCAGGGAGCGGATCAGCTCCGTGACGACGTCCTCCCGCAGGCCCGGGATCTGCCAGTCGAAGCCCTCGTCCGTGACCTGGTTGAGGACCTGGAGCGGGATGTGGACGGTGACGCCGTCGGCGTCCGCGCCCGGCTCGAACTGGTACGTCACACGGAACTTCAGGCGACCCTGGCGCCAGGAGTCCGGGTAGTCGTCCTTGGTGACCTCGCCGGCCTTCTCGTTGATGAGCATCGAGCGCTCGAAGTCGAGGAGTTCGGCAGCCCCTTCTCCTTCGCGGAGCTTGTTCTTCCACCAGGAGTCGAAGTGCGCGCCGGACACCACGTGCTCGGGCACCCGCTGGTCGTAGAAGTCGAAGAGCGTCTCGTCGTCGACCAGGATGTCCCGGCGCCGGGCGCGGTGCTCCAGCTCCTCGACCTCGGTGAGGAGCTTGCGGTTGTCGGCGAAGAACTTGTGGTGCGTACGCCAGTCGCCCTCGACGAGCGCGTTGCGAATGAAAAGCTCGCGGCTCACCTCAGGGTCGATCCGCCCGTAGTTGACCTTCCGCTGGGCGACGATCGGTACGCCGTACAGCGTGACCTTCTCGTACGCCATCACCGCGGCCTGGTCCTTCTCCCAATGCGGTTCGCTGTACGTGCGCTTCAGCAGATGTCCGGCCAGCGGCTCGACCCACTCGGGCTCGATCCTGGCGTTGACCCGCGCCCAGAGGCGGGAGGTCTCCACCAGCTCGGCGGACATCACGAACCGCGGGGGCTTCTTGAAGAGGGCGGAGCCCGGGAAGATCGCGAATTTCGCGTTCCGTGCGCCCAGGTACTCGTTCTTGGCCGTGCTTCTCCCGCCCTCCCCGCCGGCCTCCTTCACGTCCTTCATACCGATGTGCGAGAGCAGGCCGGCGAGGAGCGAGACGTGGACGGACTGGTCGGCCGCGTCCTCCTCGTTGAGGTGGATGCCCATCTGCTTGGCGACGGTCCGCAGCTGGCTGTAGATGTCCTGCCATTCGCGGATGCGCAGGAAGTTCAGGTACTCCTGCTTGCACATCCGGCGGAATGCGGACGAGCCCCGCTCCTTCTGCTGTTCGCGGAGGTACCGCCACAGGTTCAGGAAGGCGAGGAAGTCGCTCGTCTCGTCCTTGAAGCGGGCGTGCTGCTGATCGGCCTGTGCCTGCTTCTCGGCCGGCCGCTCACGCGGGTCCTGGATGGAGAGCGCGGCGGCGATCACCATGACCTCGCGCACGCAGCCGTTCTTGTCGGCCTCCAGGACCATCCGGGCCAGGCGGGGGTCGACGGGCAGCTGGGCGAGCTTGCGTCCCGTCTGCGTGAGCCGCTTGCGCGGGTCCTTCTCCGTCGGGTCCAACGCGCCCAGTTCTTGAAGGAGTTGGACACCGTCACGGATGTTGCGGTGGTCCGGCGGGTCGATGAAGGGGAACTTCTCGATGTCGCCGAGACCCGCCGCGGTCATCTGGAGGATGACGCTCGCCAGGTTCGTACGGAGGATCTCCGCGTCCGTGAACTCCGGGCGGGCGAGGAAGTCTTCCTCGGAGTACAGCCGGATGCAGATGCCGTCGCTGGTACGGCCGCAGCGGCCCTTGCGCTGGTTGGCGCTGGCCTGCGAGACCGGTTCGATGGGCAGGCGCTGCACCTTGGTGCGGTGGCTGTAGCGGGAGATGCGGGCGGTGCCCGGGTCGATGACGTACTTGATGCCCGGGACGGTGAGCGAGGTCTCGGCGACGTTGGTCGCCAGAACGATCCTGCGCCCTGTGTGCTGCTGGAACACGCGGTGCTGCTCGGCGTGCGAGAGGCGGGCGTAGAGCGGAAGTACTTCCGTGAACCGGTAGTTCTTCTTGGTCAGCGCGTCGGCGGTGTCACGGATCTCCCGCTCGCCCGACAGGAAGACGAGGATGTCGCCCTTGCCCTCGGCCTGGAGTTCCTCGACGGCGTCGCAGATCGCGGTGATCTGGTCGCGGTCGGCGTCGTCGCCGTCCTCCTCCAGGAGGGGGCGGTAACGGACCTCCACGGGGTACGTCCGTCCGCTGACCTCGACGATCGGGGCGTCGCCGAAGTGCCGGGAGAAGCGCTCGGGGTCGATGGTCGCGGAGGTGATGACGACTTTCAGATCCGGGCGCTTGGGGAGGAGCTGAGCCAGATATCCCAGCAGGAAGTCGATGTTGAGGGACCGCTCGTGGGCCTCGTCGATGATGATCGTGTCGTACGCGCGCAGCTCGCGGTCCGTCTGGATCTCGGCGAGCAGGATGCCGTCCGTCATGAGTTTGACGAAGGTGCCGTCCGGGTTCACCTGGTCGGTGAAGCGGACCTTCCAGCCGACGGCCTCGCCGAGCGGGGTGTCCAGCTCCTCGGCGACGCGCTCGGCGACGGTACGGGCGGCGATCCTTCTCGGCTGGGTGTGCCCGATCATGCCGCGGACGCCACGCCCGAGCTCGAGACAGATCTTGGGGATCTGGGTGGTCTTGCCGGAGCCGGTCTCACCGGCGACGATCACGACCTGGTGATCACGTATGGCCTCCGCGATCTGGTCCTTCTTCTGACTGACCGGGAGCTGCGCGGGGTACGTGACGGCCGGCACGCGCGAGCGGCGCTCGGCCATGCGGACCTCGCCCTTGGCGACCTCCGCGTCGATCTCGGCGAGCACGGCGGAGCGGGCCTCGGGCTTGCGGATCTTGCGCGCGCCCTCGAGCCTGCGCCCGAGCCGGTGCGCGTCGCGCAGGGACAGCTCGGTCAGACGGGGGGCGAGATCGCCGAGGGCGGGGGCAGGATGCGTAGACATACGCGGTCCAGGATCTCACCTCGGGGAAATGACTGGCTAACGCTTTTGCGGCCGGGGCTCGGCGGGACGCCGGCCATCACCCGGTGGGGCCACCGATACGACCTCCGCGGGGCGCGGGGCCGGGGGCTAATCCTGGGTCGGAGTCGGAGTCGGAGTCGGAGTCGGAGTCGGAGCCGGAGCCGGAGCCGGAGCCGGAGTGGGTGCCGGTGCTTGTGCTGGGACCGGGGCCTGGGGCGGTGCTGAGGACGGCGTCGGATCCGGCTCCGAGGCCGGCGTCGCCGTCGAGGCTCCCGGTGCCGGTGCCGGTGCCGGTGCCGGTGCCGTCGTCGACGTCGGGGCCGGAGTGTCGCGATGGGCCATGGCCTTGGCGGTGTTGGAGACGGCCTTGATGCCCAGGTAGGCCGTGGTCATGCCGCTGACCGCGGTGAAGGCCGAGGTCAGCACGCCGACGGTCACCGCCTTGTCGCCGTCCAGGCGCCATACGCCGAAGATCGCGACCCCGGTGATCGCCAGGTTGCTCAGCATCACGGCCGTCAGCCCGTAGCGCGCCCGATACCGCTCCAGATCGAGCTCCCGCATCGGCTTCGACTGCCGGTCCCGCAACGCCATCGCTTCCCCCACACCCCGTACGGCCACTTCGGCCAGCCAGAAAGTAGCGCCGTGCCGGGGACATGCCAAATCAGGGGTGGGTGGTCCGGGGTGGGGTGGGTGAACGTTCAAGGGCCCCGTCCTGACGGACGGGGCCCTTGGGTGGTGGCTGGGGCCGGGGTCGAACCGGCGACCTATCGCTTTTCAGGCGATCGCTCGTACCAACTGAGCTACCCAGCCACGAGGCTTCAGAAGAAACCTCAGCGGTCCTGACGGGATTTGAACCCGCGGCCTCCACCTTGACAGGGTGGCGAGCACTCCAAACTGCTCCACAGGACCAAGCTGTTGTGTGCGAACAGGCGGAACCAGTGTCGCACACCGTCTTGCGTGCCCCCAACGGGATTCGAACCCGTGCTACCGCCTTGAAAGGGCGGCGTCCTAGGCCGCTAGACGATGAGGGCTATCGGCCCGCCTGGGCGCTTCTCAGCGCGTCGGGGACGTGAGAAGCATATGGGATGGCGGGAGGTATCGCCAAAACGGTTTACGGGGTCGCCCGTGGGGTGGCCCCCGAAGGAGTGGGGGAGGTGGGCGCGCCCGGCTGGTTCTCCTTCGGGAGGTGGCGGCTGACCTCGGCCGTCGTCAGACCCAGACCGCCCAGCTTGATCTCGTCCCAGGCCTGGAGACGCCGGGTGTCCCGGTCGAGGTAGAGCACGGAGGCCTCGATCGGGTCCGGGTACTTGCCCTCGACCGCACGGAGCCCGCTGCCACCCGTCGAGCCCTCGATGCGCAGCCGGGTGCCGTACTTCATGACCTCCATGCCCTCGTGGTGGAGGTGTCCGGCCAGCACCATCGGCACGTCGCCGTCCGTCTCGCGGGCCGCCGTCGGCTCGTGGGCGATGGCGATGTCGACCGGCGTGCCCGCGGCCCGCTGGTCCCGGAGCGCCGAGGCAAGCCGGTCGCCGGCCAGTACCTCCGCCGCGTCACCGCCGGGCGAGACCGACCGGTCGGGGGTGAACTGCGGGTCGCCGATCCCCGCGAAGCGCAGCCCCGCGACCGTCTCCGCCCGTCCGTCGTCCAGGACGTGCACGTTCTTCATGTGCTCCAGGTAGCGCTGGGTCGCGCCCGAGTCGTGGTTGCCCCGGACCCAGACGTATGGAGCCCCCAGGTCCGCGATCGGGTCCAGGAAGCCGTTCTCGGCCGCGGTGCCGTGGTCCATCGTGTCGCCTGAGTCGACGATCACATCGATGGCGTACTGGTCCACGAGCGACGCGATGATCTTCCAGCTCGCCGGGTTCAGATGGATGTCGGAGACGTGCAGGACCCTGATCGTGCTCGGGTCGGGCTGGTACGCGGGCAGCGTGGACGTGACGTCGTACAGCTTCGTCACGTTCCGCACCAGGCGCGCCAACTCCTCCTGGTAGACGTCGAATTCGCTGACGATGTTGCGGGCGTTGCCGACGAGTGAGGGTGCGGAGGACAGGAGTCCGGAGAACTTCGGCTCCAGGACCGACTTCGGGTTCCAGGTGGCGAAGGCCGTCGCTCCGGAGGCGGCGAGGAGGGTGAGGGCCAGGCCGCCGGCGGCGAGCGCGCGGCGCGGGCGGCGGTAGACCGCGAGCCCGAGGGCGGTGGCGCCGGAGACGACCGCGATGCAGGAACGTACGGCCAGGTCGAGGGTGCCGTGTTCGACGTCCCGGGTGACCTCGTCCTGGAGGCCGGACAGCCGTTCCGGATGGTCGACCAGGGCCTCGGCGCGGACCGGGTCGAGCTGGTCCACGTCCACGTCGAGCCGCAGCGGAGCCTGGTGGCTGTGCAGCTCCAGCGCGCCGAGCGGCGAGACGTTGATCTTCGTGCCGCCGGTGAGGGAGGGGCGCAGGGTCATGGTGGTGTTCATGGGGCCGACCGGGACCCGGACGTTCCCCACGATCAGCAGCCCCAGCCAGGCCCCGAGCAGCACCACGCAGAGCAGGCCCAGGGCGCGGGTGAACGGGTGCGGCTGCGCGGCGAGCCCGACCGCGGGGGCCGCCCGGCGGTCGCGCTGGGGGCGGGGCAGGGTGCGCGACGTGGTGCGGGCGCGGTCGCGGATGCGGCGCGCGGCGGCGGACACGACGGTTGCGGCGGCGGTGACGGCAGCGGGGACGCGGGCCATTGGTCCCGTATGCCCAAGTGCGTGGGCGGGTATGCGGCGCGCGGCCCGGCAGCGGCATGGACGCCCTGGCGCTCGTACGCGGTCGGCCGCCCGTCGTACGGGTCGCCCTGGCCTCGTACGTGGTCGCCTTCGTTCGCTCGCGTACGCGGGTGGCATGACCTCGTACGACCTCGTGCGCGGTCGGCGTGACCCTCGTACGACCTCGTGCGCGGTCGGCGTGACCCTCGTACGGCATTGCCGTCGACTCTCCTACGAGGGCGTCGTACCGGACAATGGCCATGTGCTGGAGATGACGCGCGAGGAGTTCGAGGAACTGGTCGCCGAGGCGTTGGACCGGATTCCGCCGGAGCTGACACGGCTGATGGACAACGTGGCGGTGTTCGTCGAGGACGAACCGCCCGCCGAGGACCCCGAGCTGCTCGGGCTGTACGAGGGGACTCCGCTGACGGACCGTGGGGAGTGGTACGCGGGGGTGCTGCCCGACCGGATCACGATCTACCGGGGGCCGACGTTGCGGATGTGCGAGTCGCGCGAGGATGTCGTCGCCGAGACGGAGGTGACCGTGGTGCATGAGATCGCCCATCACTTCGGGATCGACGACGCGCGGTTGCACGCGCTGGGGTATGGCTGACCTTCGCCTGTTTCGCTCGGCCGACGCGCAGGGGCGCGTGTCTTCTTGTGGGCGGCGGGAGTTGGGCAGGGGGAGACTCCTCGTTCCTTCCCCAGGCTCTCGGCTCCGTTCGAGCAGGGGACGCCCCATTCGGAGGTGGCTGCCCGTGCGCGCCTTGTACGTACCCGTCCGCCTGGCCGCCACGGTCATGGCCGTCGCCGCAGCGGCCGGTTGCATGAGTGTGGGCGACGACGGGAGCCGGCCCGGCCCCTCGCACTCGGCGGGGCAGCGGGCTGGTGAGGCGCCCGACGGCGGCTCCGCGGTGAACGGGGGCGGTGCCGGGTTCCACGCGGGGCGGGAGGCGAAGGGGGACGCCTCCGCGAAGCCCGGCGAATCCGCGTCCGGGACGGCTTCTCCGTCCGCGTCGGAGGGCGGGAAGGCCAAGCCGTCCGCGCAGGCGCCCGGGAAGGGCGGGAAGGGGCAACCGGGGCCGCCCGGGCCGACGAAGGGGGTGCCGAGTCCCACCGCGTCGACCGCCGACCCGACGCCGCCGCCTCCTCCGCCGCCGCCCTCGGATCCGCCGTCGTCCGATCCGACCACGGCGGAACCCTCGTCCTCGGCGCATGAGCAGGCCACCCAGCTGGTGCAGCGGGAGCCGGCGCCCGAGGCGGGGTCGCCGGTCTAGGGTTTTCCGGGGCTTCGCCCCCTCCGCCGCTGACCGTCCCGTGTCCGGGGCCCCCGCCCCCGGACACACCCCGCTGCGACCCGGGCGGCCTCGTCCGCAACGCCGGTCGGGGCGGGAATTCGCCCCTGACCTGCGCCTATGAGGCTCGGTTTGCCTTCAGGGGTAGTGGGTGCGTATGGTGGTAGATCGTTTGATCCCATTTGCCCGGCGCCAACAGAGAGCGCCGCGTGTGGCGCGTACTCTCCCTTGCCGTGGCCGGACCGCATAGAGGCGGTCGATTGCGACTTCACGGAGTTTGGGCGCGTGCCGTAGAACTCCGGAAGGTTCGCATTTCGCATGTCTGTTTCCAGTACTGATCACGTCGTCGTGCCCGAGAACAACGAGAACGACGACACCGAGGGCGTCCTGGCCGTCGAGGCCGTGGAGTCCACCCCCGAGATCACCTTCGCCTCGCTCGGCCTGCCGGACGGCGTCGTCCGCAAGCTCGCGCAGAACGGCGTGACCACCCCCTTCCCGATCCAGGCCGCGACCATCCCGGACGCCCTGGCCGGCAAGGACATCCTCGGCCGCGGCCGCACCGGCTCCGGCAAGACCCTCTCCTTCGGTCTGCCGACGCTGGCGCAGCTCGCCGGCGGCCACACCGAGAAGAAGAAGCCGCGCGCCGTCATCCTCACGCCGACCCGTGAGCTGGCCATGCAGGTCGCCGACGCGCTGCAGCCCTACGGCGACGTCCTCGGCCTGAAGATGAAGGTCGTCTGCGGCGGTACGTCGATGGGCAACCAGATCTACGCCCTGGAGCGCGGCGTCGACGTCCTCGTCGCCACCCCGGGCCGGCTGCGCGACGTCATCAACCGTGGCGCCTGCTCGCTGGAGAACGTCCAGGTCGCCGTCCTCGACGAGGCCGACCAGATGTCCGACCTGGGCTTCCTGCCCGAGGTCACCGAGCTGTTCGACCAGATCCCGGCCGGCGGCCAGCGCATGCTGTTCTCGGCCACGATGGAGAACGAGATCTCCACGCTGGTCAAGCGCTACCTGACCGACCCGGTCACGCACGAGGTCGACAGCGCCCAGGGCAACGTCACGACCATGTCGCACCACATCCTCATCGTGAAGCCCAAGGACAAGGCGCCGGTCACCGCCGCGATCGCCTCCCGCAAGGGCCGCACGATCATCTTCGTCCGCACCCAGCTGGGCGCCGACCGTATCGCCGAGCAGCTGCGCGACGCCGGTGTGAAGGCCGACGCGCTGCACGGCGGAATGACGCAGGGCGCCCGTACCCGGACGCTGGCGGACTTCAAGGACGGTTACGTCAACGCGCTCGTCGCGACCGACGTCGCCGCCCGCGGTATCCACGTCGACGGCATCGACCTGGTCCTGAACGTGGACCCGGCCGGTGACCACAAGGACTACCTGCACCGCTCCGGCCGTACGGCCCGCGCGGGCCGCAGCGGCACCGTCGTGTCCCTCTCCCTGCCGCACCAGCGCCGGCAGATCTTCCGGCTGATGGAGGACGCGGGCGTCGACGCCGCGCGTCACATCATCAACTCCGGTACGGCCTTCGAGCCCGAGGTCGCCGAGATCACCGGTGCCCGCTCGATGACCGAGGTCCAGGCCCAGTCCGCGGGCGACGCCGCCCAGCAGGCCGAGCGTGAGGTCACCCAGCTCACCAAGGAGCTGGAGCGCGCGCAGCGTCGTGCGGCCGAGCTGCGCGGCGAGGCCGACCGGCTGATCGCCCGTGCCGCGCGTGAGCGCGGCGAGGACCCGGAGGCGGCGGTCGCCGCCGCCGCGGAGGCCGTCGTCGAGCAGGCCGTGGCCGAGGTGCCCGCCGAGGCGCCCGCCGCGTCCGAGCAGCCGGCCGAGCGTCCCGCGTACGAGCAGTCGCGTCAGCGCCGTGACGAGCGGGGCAACTACGAGCGCCGTGACGACCGTGGTGGTCGTTCCTTCGAGCGTCGTGACGACAACCGCGGTGGCTTCAACCGTGACGACCGTGGCGACCGGGCCGGCTTCAGCCGCGACCGTCGCGACAACGACCGTGGCGGCTTCCGTCGCGACGACCGCCGTGACGACCGCGGTGGCCGTTCCTTCGAGCGTCGTGACGACCGCCCCGGCTTCAGCCGTGACCGCCGTGACGACAACCGTGGCGGCAGCGGCCGTACCTTCGAGCGCCGCGACGACCGTGGCGGCCACCGTGGCAGCGACCGTCCCTTCAACCGCGACCGTCAGGACAACCGCCCCTCCAGCGGTTTCCGCTCCGGCAGCCACGACCGCCCGTACGGCCGTCGTGACGACCACCGCGGCACGGGTACCGGCACCGGCACCGGCACCGGTACCGGTTCCTTCCGCCGTGACGACAAGCCGCGCTGGAAGCGCAACGGCTGACGCGCTGTGACGCTGTGAAGTGAAGTGGCCCCCACCCGGGTTCGGGTGGGGGCCACTTTTCTGTGCACGCGACCTGCTCACCCTCAACTCCTCGGGCGCGCTCACCTTCCAACAGGGCAACGGGAAGGGCGCGTTCGCCGGGAAGGTGTCCGGGAGCGGCTGGTCGACCAAGGTGGTCGCGGTGCCGTTCGGCGATCTGGACAACGACGCTGTACCGCTACGACGGCACGGGGACCGGCCTGTTGAAGGACCGGGTGAAGGTCTTCTCCGGCTGGGGGGCCTCGTGCAACGCGGTCGTCGGCGTCGGGGACATCACCGGTGACGGGAAGAGCGACCTGGTGGGGCGGGACACGAGTGGCGGCCTGTACCGCAACGACAGCAAGGGGAACGGGTCGTTCGATTCGCGGGTGAAGATCGCGAGCGGCTGGCAGGGCTACAAGGGCCTCTTTTAGCCAATCGTGCCGACCGGTTGGCGCATGTCGTGCTCCCGGCGAGGGAATCGCTGGGGGCATGACAACACCTTCACCTTTCAGCGCGCGGGACCCCGCCAAGGGCGGCGAGCCGGTCGGGTCGGACGAGGAGCGGCTCGCGGAGCTCGGCTACACGCAGGTCCTGGCGCGCCGCATGTCGGCGTTCTCCAACTACGCCGTCTCCTTCACGATCATCTCGGTGCTCTCCGGCTGTATGACCCTGTACCTGTTCGGCATGAACACCGGCGGTCCCGCCGTGATCACCTGGGGATGGGTCGCGGTCGGACTGATGACGCTGTTCGTCGGGCTGTCGATGGCCGAGATCTGCTCGGCGTACCCGACGTCCGCCGGTCTGTACTTCTGGGCGCACCGGCTGGCCCCGGAGCGGACGGCAGCGGCCTGGGCGTGGTTCACCGGCTGGTTCAACGTGCTCGGCCAGATCGCGGTGACCGCGGGAGTCGACTTCGGCGCGGCGTCGTTCCTGGGCGCCTACCTGAACCTGCAGTTCGACTTCGAGGTCACCCCGGGCCGCACGATCCTGCTCTTCGCCGGGATCCTGCTCCTGCACGGCCTGCTGAACACCTTCGGCGTCCGCATCGTCGCCCTCCTCAACAGCGTCAGCGTGTGGTGGCACGTGCTGGGCGTCCTGGTCATCGTGGGCGCGCTCGCCTTCGTACCCGACCACCACCGGTCGGCTTCCTTCGTGTTCGGGCACTTCGTGAACAACACCGGCTGGGGCAGCGGGATCTACGTCGTGGCCGTCGGCCTCCTGGTCGCCCAGTACACCTTCACCGGGTACGACGCATCCGCGCACATGACGGAGGAGACGCACGACGCGGCGACGGCCGGCCCGAAGGGCATCGTCCGCTCCATCTGGACCTCGTGGATCGCGGGTTTCGTGCTGCTCCTGGGCTTCACCTTCGCGATCCAGTCGTACGACAAGGAGCTGGGCTCGGCGACCGGCGCGCCGCCCGCGCAGATCCTGCTCGACGCCCTGGGCGCGACCTCCGGGAAGCTGCTGCTGCTGGTCATCATCGGGGCGCAGCTCTTCTGCGGGATGGCGGCGGTCACCGCCAACAGCCGTATGATCTACGCCTTTTCGCGCGACGGCGCGCTGCCGTTCTCGCATGTGTGGCACACGGTCAGCCCGCGGACGCGGACACCGGTCGCGGCGGTGTGGCTCGCCGTGGTGGGCGCGCTGGCGCTGGGACTGCCGTATCTGATCAATGTGACGGCGTACGCGGCCGTGACGTCGATCTGTGTCATCGGGCTCTACCTCGCGTACGTCGTCCCGGTGCTGCTGCGGCTGCGCAAGGCCGACGCCTTCGAGCGCGGACCCTGGCACCTGGGCCGCTGGTCCCGGCCGATCGGCATCGTCTCGGTCAGCTGGGTCGCCGTCATCACCGTCCTGTTCATGCTGCCCCAGGTCTCGCCGGTCACCTGGGAGACCTTCAACTACGCCCCGATCGCCGTCCTGGTCGTCCTCGGCTTCGCGGCGGCCTGGTGGCTGGCCTCGGCCCGCCACTGGTTCCTCAACCCCGCCCACGCACGCACCATCGCCCGAGAGGAGGCCCGCAGGGGCGCCCCCGAACCGGTCGATCCATGACCTTGCACGCTTTTGGCGCGGCCGGGCTCCGATACCCGATCGGAGTCCCGGCCGCGTCCGGCTATGCTCGGGGTTGCACCGGCGCGAGATCGGCGAGCTTCGTTCGGCGCGTTCGGTACGAGCCGGTGCGTGGACCCTTAGCTCAATTGGCAGAGCAGTGGACTTTTAATCCATTGGTTGTGGGTTCGAGTCCCACAGGGTCTACCGGAGAGCCCCAGGTCAGGGTGCAACTGACCTGGGGCTTCGGCGTGTTCTGAGGGCTTGGGGACCGTCAGCGGGCCCGTGCCGGCTTCGCCCGCTGAACGGCACCGCTGCCGCACGGGCATACGGCCATTTGGCCCTCGGATCCAGCGCGCTGAGCGACGACCTTCGCCAAGCTGACGACACCAAGCCGTTTCGGCGGATGGCCAAGCTGACCACACCAAGCCGTTTCGGCCGATGAGCGAGGAGTTGTCATGCGCAAGAGCACACGAGGTAGAGCACGACTGGCAGCGCTGGTGAGCTCCGCAGTCCTGGTCACGGGTATGGCCGGGGTGGCGGCGCCGGCGGCGGCAGCCGCGCCGCAGGTCACCGCCACCACCGTGGGAGCCGTGGCACCGGCGGACGGTCCCGGGCACGTCCTCGGCTCGCTGCTGACCCTGGTCCACAACCTGCTGACGAGCACGCTGGGTGCCGTGGCGGGCTGATCCTCCGGACGCGTCGCTCGTGACGAGGCCCTCTCCGCGCCTTCGGGTGGGAGAGGGCCAGGCGGAATCGGGCGACGCTGTGGTCGTTTCAGGCAGGGCGCAGGGTCTTCGCGCAGTCGTGCCAGGCCTGGTCGCTGAGCAGCGGGCGGAAGCCGGTGAACAGGGCCAGGAGGTCGGCTCCCCAGTCGGCTCGCCACCGCGGGTTCTCGTCCACGAGGTCGAGTTCGTTGGCGGCGGTGAGTTCGGCGAAGTCGCGGCGCTGCTGGAGGGCGGGCGACCAGGTGCGGCCGGTGAAGCGGTCGCGGAAGGCCGGGGAAGGGGACGCGAAGCCCGGGTAGGAGGCCGCCCGGTCGCAGCTCGCGTAGAAGTGGACCTGGGCCTCGGCCTCGGTGCCGATGACCGACCTCAGCTCGGCACGGCGGTCGGTCGGCAGCAGGGCGGTCGCGAAGCCGTCGGTGCCGTAGAACGCGTGGCACAGGCCGGCGAGTTGGAGCGCGGGCCGCGCCTCCCAGCGGGCCAGCCGGTCCCGCACGCGGATCAGATGCGCGAGCAGGGTGCCGCCCGGATGGTCGATGTTCTCGGCGCCGAGCTTGCGCAGCAGAGTGATGGCTTCCGAGGCGCCCTGCGCCGGTACGTCGTCGTCCACGGGCCGCTCCTCCTGACCGGGGCCGCCGGGCCCACCCAGGAAATCCTCGGCCGGGACGAGGGCTCCGTCAATGCGGGGACCGGGGGTGTCAGCCCGCCGTGAGCTCCGGCAGCGGCAGCGTGTGCTGGGTCTGGAGGACCTTCGCGCGGAGGTAGCGGACGTTGTGGGCCGTGGTGAAGACGCCCGTCGGGACGCGGTGGGAGACCGTGATGCCGAGGTCGCGGAGCTGGTCGGCCTTGTCCGGGTTGTTGGAGAGCAGGTCGAGGGAGTCGATGCCGAGGGCCTGGAGCATCTGGGCGGCGGCCGTGTAGTCGCGGCCGTCCTCGGGCAGACCCAGCGCGGCGTTGGCGGCGTACGTGTCGAGGCCCTGGTCCTGGAGGGCGTACGCGTCGAGCTTGTTGTAGAGGCCGATACCGCGGCCCTCCTGGCGGAGGTACAGGAGGACGCCGCCGCGGACGGCGATCTGCTCCACCGCCTCGCGCAGCTGCGGGCCGCAGTCGCAGCGGGCCGAGCCGAAGACGTCGCCGGTCAGGCACTCGGAGTGCAGCCGCACCAGCGGGTTCGCCGTGGGCTCGCCGAGGACGACGGCCAGGTGTTCCTTGTCGTCGGCGAGGCCGTGGAAGGTGACCAGGTCCGCGTCGACGGAGTAGCCGTCGCCGAAGCGCAGCGGAACGGTGACGCGGGTGCGCACGGTCGCGGTGGGGTAGTCGCGCATGTTGTCTCTCCGGTCCGGTCCAGCGGGTCGACCTGCTTCAGATTTGAAGCATGTCCCTGGAGGGAGACAGTACATGTGCTTTAAAGTTCAAGCAACGGATTTCATGTGGTCCTCGCGTCCCCGCACGATGGGGAAGAACGCCGCCGCCACGGCAGATCTTCCCCGCCGGCCCCAGGATTCTCGCCCTGGATCGCCCGGGCGATACTCCCGCAGATCTCCTCCAACTGCCCCACCTGCTCGGGGGTGAGGTGGTCGAAGACCGCCGACCGCACCGTCTCCACATGCCCCGGCGCCGTCCGCTCCAGGATCGCCATGCCCTCGTCCGTGAGGACCGCGACATGGCCGCGCCTGTCGGTGGGGCAGCCCTCGCGCCGTACCGTGCCGTCGTTCTCCAGCCGCGTCACCGCGTACGTCAGCCGGCTGCGGGTGATCTTCAGGACCTCGGCGAGCTCGGTCATCCGAAGTCGCCGCTCCGGTGCTTCGGACAGCATGGCCAGGATGGAGTAGTAAAGGTGTGGCATGCCCGCCTCCGCCTGGAGCTGGCGGTCGATCGCGTCCTCCAGGAGGGAGGAGGCGGAGACGTACGAGCGCCAGGCGCGCTGTTCGGCGGGGGAGAGCCAGCGGGTCGTCATACGGCCAGTCTAGGTATTGTTTAAAACTTGAACCATTGCGCCGGGTCGGACCACCGAAGGCCGGCCCACCACGAGCCGGAGAGTGCGCCCCCATGCCTCACCCCTACGTCCTGTTGTCCGCCGCCGTCTCCCTCGACGGCTTTCTGGACGACACCGGCCCCGAACGGCTGCTGCTCTCGGGTCCGGCCGACTTCGACCGGGTCGACGAGGTACGGGCGTCCTGCGACGCGATCCTGGTCGGCGCCGGCACGCTCCGCTCGGACAACCCGCGGCTCCTGGTCAACTCGGCCGAACGCCGCGCGGCACGGATCGCCGCCGGCCGCCCCGCGTACCCGCTGAAGGTCACCGTCACCGGGGCGGGCGACCTCGACCCCGCGGCACAGTTCTGGCACACGGGCGGCGAGAAGGTCGTCTACACGACGGACAAGGGGGCCGCTACGGCCACCGAGGCCCTGCGGGGACTCGACGAGGGACTCGGCATCGACATCGTGTCGACCGGGCCGGAACTCGACTGGCGTGTGCTGCTGGAACACCTTCATGACGTACGAGGTGTGCGGCGCCTCATGGTCGAAGGCGGCGGGCGGGTACACACCCAGCTGATGCGGGAGGGGCTCGCGGACGAGTTGCAGCTCGCCGTCGCTCCGCTGTTCGTCGGGGAACCGGCCGCGCCGCGGCTGTTCGGACCCGGCGACTATCCGCCCGGGCGGCTGCGGATGGTGGAGACCCGGGCCGTCGGAGACGTCGTCCTCGTCCGGTACGTCCCCACGGCCCCCGGCGCCGGCGGCCTCGCCTCCGCCGCGGACCGGCACTGGCTGGCGCTCGCGTGTGAACTGGCGGCCTTGTGTCCGCCCTCGGAGACCGCCTTCAGCGTGGGCGCGGTGGTGGTGGCCGCCGACGGGACCGAGCTGGCCCGGGGCCACTCGCGTGAGGGCGACGACCCCGTGGTGCACGCCGAGGAAGCGGCGCTCGCCAAGATCGACCCCGCCGACCCGCGCCTCACCTCCGCCACGGTGTACAGCAGCCTCGAACCCTGCGCCCGGCGCGCCTCGCGGCCCGCGCCGTGTGCCCGGCTGATCCTCGACGCCGGGGTGCGGCGGGTGGTCACCGCCTGGCGCGAGCCCGACACGTTCGTCGCGGGGGCCGACGGCAACGGGCTGCTCGCCACGGAGGGCGCCGACGTCGTCGTACTCCCCGAACACGAGGAGCGGGCCAAGGCGCCCAACCGGCACCTTCTGTGAATCCCGCCGACACCTGCCGCCGAGGCCGGCACGGGGGTGCGTTCAAAGGTGTGTGCTGGGGGCCCCGCGGATGGCGTACACTGGTTTCAACGACGCGGGGTGGAGCAGCTCGGTAGCTCGCTGGGCTCATAACCCAGAGGTCGCAGGTTCAAATCCTGTCCCCGCTACTGAAGGCCAAGGGCCGGAACTCGGATTCACGAGTTCCGGCCCTTGGTGTTTCGCCGGCCGCTACGGCTCCGTGCGGGTCCCCCCACATCCCCGTATCCCCCGGTCGGTCCACACCGGTCGCCCACCGTCCCCGCTGCGGGAAACCTGGATGGGTGGGGCAGCAAGCAGGCGAGCAGCGGGCCGAGGGGCCCTACGAATACGACCGGTTCGGTGGCCGGCTGCCCGGCGACCCCGTGCCCGACCCCGGTCTTGGTGACGCTCCGCGGCCCCGCCCGGCGGACCCGGACCGACGCCGGATCTCCAAGGCGCGGGCCTTCGTCCGGGCGCTCCCCGCGCTGCTCATCGTCATCGGGGGCTGTTACGACTACTTCACGCCGTCGGACTTCACCGCGTCCCCCCTCTTCACCGCCGCCCCGCTGGTGGCCGCCCCCCTCTACTCACCGCGCGGCACGGTGCTCACCGGTGTCGCGGCCCTCGCCGCGGTGCTCACGATCCACCTCAGGCTCGGCATCGTCCTGAACGTCGGCTCGGTCACCGAAGTGGTCACGGTGGCCACGGCCGCCGTCCTGGCCGTCCTCATCAACCTCCTCGTCCGCCGCAGCGACCAACGGCTCGCCTCGGTCCGGGAGATCGCCGAGTCCGCGCAGCGCGCGGTGCTGCCCGAGCCCGACGAGCGGATCGCCGGCTTCGACGTCGCGGCGCGGTACGAGGCGGCGCAGGCGGACGCGTTCATCGGCGGCGACCTGTACGCGGTGCAGGACTCCCCGCACGGGGTACGGCTGGTCGTGGGCGACGTACGCGGCAAGGGCATGGGGGCGGTCGCCGCCGTCGCCGTCGTCATCGGGGCGTTCCGGGAGGCGGCCGAGCAGGAAGCGACGCTGGAGGCGGTCGCACAGCGTCTGGAGCGGGCGCTGGCGCGCGAGGGCACCCGGCGCGAGGGCCTCGACGCCTTCGAGGGGTTCACCACGGCCGTACTCGCGGAGATCCCGCACGGGGACGAGGCCGTACGGATCGTCAACCGCGGCCATCCCCCGCCGCTGCTGCTGCACGCGGACGGCACGCTGGTCCCGCTCGCCGCCGAGGATCCCGCCCTGCCGCTCGGGATGGGCGAGTTGGGCAGCTGGCCCGACCGCGCGGTGGAGGCCGGGTTCCCGAAGGGGGCCACGCTGCTCCTGCACACCGACGGCCTGTCCGAGGCGCGCGACGAGCGCGGGGAGTTCTACGATCCCGCCGCGCGCCTCGCCGGGCGCCTGTTCCCCGGGCCCGACGCCCTGCTGGCCGCCCTCGCCCAGGAGGTCCGCCGGCACACGGGCGGCGGCACGACGGACGACATGGCGCTGCTGGCCGTACGGCGCCCTTGATCCTTGTCACCTGTGGTGATCGGACGGTGCCACTCCGCATAACAACTGACACACCATCAGCTGAATCGATGTTTATGAAGTGTGGTCAACTCGCCCGGTTTGAACCGATGGTGTCCCCAAAGTCCTGGCCAAAAGCGTTAACGATCAGTCCGAACAGCTTGGAATCCGGTACCCGGGTCTATTAACGTTCGATAACGCAGCGCGGTCGTCCCAGCCGTCACAAGAGGCGGCTCCGTGCGCACGCGCCGAATCCCGCAAGGGAGCCGGGGAACCACCAACTTGGGGTGAATCGAGCGTCTTTCACGGCGGAAAAGCCGTGGTTGACGCGCGTAGGAGACCTTCCTGCTCCGAACCCGTCAGCTAACCCGGTAGGCGAGAAGGAAGGAAAGGAGTGCGCCCACGTGGCGTCCAACCGGCCTGCCCAGCAAACCTCGTTCGCGCCGAACGACACCCAGCCCTTCGGCTACGCGTACGGCAACGACGAGGGCTCCTGGGAGGAATGGAACCCCTCTGAGGATTCCGTCCGTCCCGTTCGCGGCCGGCACCGTGTCAGCAAGCAGCGCGGTGGGGGACTCGCCCGCAGCTCCACGGTTCTCGGCGTCGGTGTCATAGCCGCCGTCGGCGCGGGTGGCATGGCCACCGCCGCGCCCGGCAAGCCGCCGGTGTCGATCTCGCTTCCCGACCTGTCATCGGTCACCGAGTCCGCCAAGTCCCTCATATCGGACGGCGGGTCCAGTACGCCCAAGGGCTCCGCCACCCCGCTCACCAGCGCCGGTCTGACCAGCGCCGACGCCGCGCAGGGGAGCGCCGACGCGGGCGAGGCGCTGCGGGCCCGCATCATGCAGCAGGCCGCGTCGCAGCAGGACCAGGTCGACAGCGCGGCCCAGCAGGCCGCCGAGGCCGCCGCCGCGAAGAAGGCCGTCGCGCTCGCCGCCCAGCAGCAGGACGACGCCGAGGCCAAGGCCGCCGCCGCCAAGACGAAGGCGGACGAGGCGGCCAAGAAGGCCGCCGAGGCCAAGCGCCTCGCCGAGCTCGCCAAGAGCTACTCGCTGCCCACCTCCTCGTACACGCTCACCTCCCGCTTCGGCGAGGCCGGCTCCATGTGGTCCTCCGGCTACCACACCGGCCTCGACTTCGCCGCGCCCACCGGCACGCTGATCAAGGCGATCCACAGCGCCACCGTCACGGAGGCGGGCTGGGCAGGCGCGTACGGCTACCGCACGATCCTCACCCTCGACGACGGTACGGAGCTGTGGTTCTGCCACCAGTCGTCGATCAGCGTCAGCGTGGGGCAGAAGGTCGCCACGGGAGACGTCATCGGGCGCGTGGGCGCGACCGGCAACGTGACCGGGCCGCACCTGCACCTGGAGGTCCACCCCGGCGGTGGCGACGCGATCGACCCGATGGCGTGGCTGCGCAGCAAGGGTCTGAACCCCTGACGGGTACGTCGTGACGCGTGCGCCTTGGTCGTACCTCCTGGCTGTACGTCCCGACGCGTGCGTTCGGACGCGTGTGTTCCGCTGATTCCCGGCGGTCCTGACGGCACCCCCCCGACGTCAGGGCTGCCGGTCAGGCGTGTGACATCAAGGCTGCCGGTCAGGCGCGTGTGGAATACATCCATCCGGTACGGATGTTGAATTCGAGCATGACTTCTCTGCGCAAGCTCGGCTCTTCCGACCTCGAGGTCTTCCCGCTCTCCCTCGGTGGCAACGTCTTCGGCTGGACCGCCGACGAGGCCCAGTCCTTCGCCGTACTCGACGCGTACGCGGCCGCCGGCGGCAACTTCGTCGACACCGCCGACTCGTACTCGGCGTGGATCGAGGGCAACAAGGGTGGCGAGTCCGAGACCGTCATCGGCAAGTGGGTCAAGGCGCGCGGCAACCGTTCCGATGTCGTGATCGCCACCAAGGTCAGCCAGCACCCCGACTATCCGGGGCTGTCCGGCGCCAACATCAAGGCCGCGGCCGAGGCGTCCCTGCGACGCCTGGACACCGACTACATCGACCTCTACTACACGCACTTCGACAAGCCCGAGGTGCCCGTCGAGGAGATCATCGGGGCGCTCGACGAGCTGGTGAAGGCGGGCAAGGTGCGGGAGATCGGCGCCTCCAACATCTCGGCCGAGCGGCTCCAGGAGTCCCTGGAGTTCTCCGACCGTGAGGGCCTCGCGCGCTATGTCGCCCTCCAGCCGCACTACAACCTGGTCTCGCGCGACACCTACGAAGGTCCTCTGCGGGACCTCGCTTCCCGCTCCGGCCTCGCGGCCATGCCGTACTTCGCCCTCGCGTCCGGTTTCCTCACCGGAAAGTACCGGCCGGGGACGACGGTGGACTCGGCGCGGGCCGAGGGGGCGGCGAAGCACCTCGAGACGGAGCGCGGTCAGAAGGTCCTCGCCGCCCTCGACGAGGTCGCCCAGGCCCACGACGCTCCGGTCGCCACGGTGGCCCTCGCCTGGCTGGCCGCCCAGCCGACGGTCGCGGCGCCCATCGCTTCCGCGAGGAATGTGGAGCAGCTCCCGGCGCTGCTCGGCGTGGCGGACCTGGTCCTGACGGACGCGGAGCTGACGAGCCTGACGAAGGCGTCGGCGTAACAGGCCCCAGATCGGGACGGGCAGGGCGGCGGGGGCGGCGGGGGGCGAAACGCTACGTCCGGTACGGGTTGTACGCGGGATACGGGACGGCCGCAGGCCCATAGGGCTGGCTGTATGCGTACCCGTACGCGGGCCACGGCGGCGGCACCGGAACCACGGGAACCGGAGCCGTCGCCCGCGCCGCATACGCCAGCGCCGGCCGCGCAACCTCCCGCCGCCGCCACAACTCGTCGAGCAACTCCCGCTCCCGTACGACGAAGTCGGCGCCCGCCCGCCCCCGCCGCCCCCGATGACGCAGAAACGCCAGCGAGGTGGCGTACGCCTCGTACTCGGCGACCGACCGCGCCGCCGCCTTCCCGAAGTGATGGCCGGCCCAGTCGCGCGCCAGCCGCCGCGCCCGCATCGAGCCGAGCACGTACGGCTCGGGCGCGGCCAGCCACCCGGCGACGGCGTACGGGGGCAGTTCGGAGCGCACGGTGCGCAGTTCACGCTGCCGGGTCCAGATGGCCAGCCAGGTCAGCAGCCCGAACGCGGGCACCATGAACGCGGCGTACACCGCGAAGAACCCGTACTCCCCGAAGCTCGACGAGCCGTTCCATGCGGAGTGCATGGCCATGGCGAGCAGCAGACCGCAGAGAGGGAGCAGGACGCGGCGCAGATGCTGGCGCTCGGCGGACAGCGCCGCGATGCCGAAGCCGATGCCGCTCAGGACGGTGAACAGTGGGTGCGCGAAGGGCGACATCACCACGCGCACGAAGAAGGTCGCGGCGGTGACGGAGGCGAGTCCGCGCTCGCCGCTGAGCTGGTCGGTGCCGAAGGCGGTGCCGAGGTAGAGGATGTTCTCGGTGAAGGCGAAGCCGGTGGCGGTGACCCCGGCTATGACGACCCCGTCGACGATCCCGGTGAAGTCCCGTCTGCGGAAGAGGAAGACCAGCAGCACGGCCGCCGCCTTCGCGGACTCCTCGACGATGGGCGCTATGACGGTCGCCCCGAGGGTGTCGGCGCTGGACGGGTCGGCGGTCGCGGTCGCTATCCATCTGGTCGCGAAGCTGTTGGCGACGATCGCGATGAGCGCGGCGGCGCAGGCGCCCCAGGCGAAGGCGAAGAGCAGGTTGCGCCAAGGGCCGGGCTCCACCCGGTCCAGCCAGCGGAACGCGGCTATGAGGAGCGGGACGGGGAACACGGCGAGGCCGAGGCCCACCAGAAAGCCCTCGGTGCCGGTCTGTTCGCGGACGAGGGCCAGGATCACGAGCCCGGAGAGCGCGAGCAGGGTGATCAGCGCGCCGTACCGCACCCACCGACGCTGCCACCAGTGCACGTGACGCCGCAACGCACCGCCGGCGGGGCCGCTGGGGTGCATCGGGTACGGGGGACAGGTGGCCACGGCATCGACCCTAACGAGGGAGGGGCACAGCCCGCGACGGTGCCTGGCCTCGCCGGGGGGATTCCCGAGAGACGTCGGAGAGTCCCGCGCGGGGTTCAGTCGTCGACGGATTCTGCGACGGATTCTTTGTCGGGGTGTTCGGTGAAGTGCTCGACGGATTGCTGGTCCGGGTGTCGTACGAGGTGGTCTACGCGCCGGAAGAGGAGGTCGTTCACCACATGACCCTTGTCCAGTCCCTGGCCCTCGAAACGGGTCAGCGGCCGGAAGCCGGGACGTGGCGCATAACCGCCGTCGGGCTGGGTGTTCTCGAAGTCCGGGTGTGCACTGAGCACTTCGAGCATCTGTTCGGCGTACGGCTCCCAGTCGGTCGCGCAGTGCACGAGGGCGCCCGGCTCGAGGCGGGTCGCGACGAGGCTGAGGAACTCCGGCTGGATCAGCCGCCGCTTGTGGTGCCGCTTCTTGGGCCAGGGATCGGGGAAGTACACGCGCAGGCCGCTCAGGGACTCCGGCGGGAGCATCTCGCGGAGCAGGATGATCGCGTCGCCGTTGCCGACCCGGATGTTGGACAGGCCGTTCCGGTCCGCGAGATTGAGCAGATTCCCCTGCCCCGGCGTGTGCACGTCGACGGCCAGAATGCCGGTCTCCGGGTCCTCGGCCGCCATCTGCGCGGTGGCCTCGCCCATTCCGAAGCCGATCTCCAGCACGACGGGCAGGTCGCCGCCGAACAACTCGGCCAGGTCGATCGTCCGCTGCCCGTCGATGTCCAGTCCCCACTTGGGCCACAGCCGCTGGAGCGCGTCCGCCTGCCCTGCCGTCACCCGGCTCCGGCGCGGCTGGAAACTTCGGATCCGCCGCTCGAAGTGCGAGCCCGCGGGGTCGGCCTTCGGGCCGGCGGGGAAACGGGGCTCACCCTTGGCACGGGTGTGACGCAGCGAGCCGTCCTCGTCGGAGGCGGGCCGGGCTTCTTCGCGGGAGACAAAGGACTCAGACACAGTGGGGTCGATTTTACGGGGTGGGCCAGGGCGGTGCCGGGGGGCTCGAGAGTCCGGCCCCCTCCGGCGTTCGAGGAGCGGGGCGGGAGGTGCAGCCCCCAGGGACGACGGGCGTCCGCTTGCTCGAGCGAAGGCGAGAGCTTGGGGGCGGGCAGGGGGCAGGCAGGGGCAGCAGGGGCGGCGGGGCGAAAACCCTCCTTCACGGCCCTCGCTCACAGCCCTCTCCCGCACCCCTCTCTCACATTCCTCCCTCACACCCCTGCCAAGGCGGCCAGTGCTCTCCGGCCGACCTCTCTCCCGATCGGGAGGGACGCCGTGGCGGCGGGCGACGGCGCGTTCAGAACGTGCACCACCCGCGGCCCCTCGCGGAACAGGAAGTCGTCCACCAGCGTCCCGTCACGCAGCACCGCCTGCGCCCGCACCCCCGCGGCGGCGGGGACAAGGTCCTCCGCGGTCACCCCGGGCAGGAGCCGCCGCACCGCGTCCGTGAACGCCGGCTTCGACACGGACCGCCGCAGCTCCCCCACCCCGTACCGCCAGTGCCGCCGGGCTATCCGCCAGGAACCGGGCCACCCCAGGGTCGCGCCCAGCTCGCGGGGCCGGACGACCCCCCACTCATATCCCTCCCGGGCGAGCGCGGGCACCGCGTTCGGTCCGATGTGCACGCCCCCGTCGATCCCCCGGGTGAGGTGCACGCCGAGGAACGGGAAGGCGGGATCCGGCACGGGATAGACCAGTCCGCGCACCAGCTCGGGCCGGGCGAGGGAGTAGTACTCGCCCCGGAAGGGCACGATCCGCATCCCGGGTTCGTCCCCGGCGAGCCGGGCGATCTCGTCGCAGTGCAGCCCCGCGCAGTTGACGAGCACGCGTCCTCGTACGACCGTCCCGTCGGCCGTGCGGACCGCGGCGCCCAGCTCGGGGCGCCGGTCGATCCGGACGACCTCGGCCCCGTACCGGATCTCGGCGCCGGAGGACTCCGCGAGCTGCCGGGCGACCGCGACGAAGTCGCAGATGCCCGTCGTGCCGACGTGGATGGCGGCGAGGCCGCGCACCTCCGGCTCGTACTCCGTCATCTGGGCGGGGCCCAGCTCCCTTACCGGAATGCCGTTCTCCCGGCCGCGCTGTACGAGCGCGTGCAGGCGGGGCAGCTCCGCCTTGTCGGTGGCGACGATCAGCTTGCCGGTGACGGCGTGCGCGATGCCGTACTCCGCGCAGAACTTGACCATCTCGGCGGCGCCCCGCACCGCGTACCGCGCCTTCAGGGAGCCCGGGCGGTAGTAGATCCCGCTGTGGATCACCCCGCTGTTGCGCCCCGTCTGGTGCCGGGCGGGGCCCTGCTCCTTCTCCAGCACCATGACGCGCGTGCCCGGCGCCGCGCGCGTGATCGCATACGCCGTCGACAAGCCGACGATGCCGCCGCCGATCACCAGCACATCACAGTCGTACGCGAGCTCCCGCACCTGCACCACCTCCCGACTTCGATAGTGCACTGCGCCACTGACAATGCCCTCAAACCCAGGGGAGGCCCCCAGCGCCCCGAAGGGGCGTAAGGGGCGCCGAGCCCGTCACGTCATGCGGCTCGGCCGCGCGGGCGCGACCAGCCACCGATCGCTCGCACGCCCCGCACGCCCCGTACGGCGCTGACCAGGCAGACGCTCCGGGACCCCGCTGCTCGATCGGAGCGCCTACGCGGGAGCCATCAGCAGCGGCCGTGCGCGCTCCCGCAACTCCACCACGCGCGGTTCGTCGCCGTACGGCTCCAGCCGGTGCAGGAGATCCTTCACGTACTCGGTGGTGCGCGCGGAGGAGATGCGCCCCGCGACCTCCACCGCCCGCACGCCCTGCTCGCACGCCGCGTCGAGGTTGCCCGACTCCAGCTCGGCGACCGCCGACACCACGAGCCGCAGCCCGTGGGAGCGTACGAACTCCTCCGTCGGCTTCGACAGCGCCTGCTCGGTGAAGCGGCGCACCTGGCGCGGCGCCTTCAGATCGCGGTAGCACTCGGCCGCGTCGGCGGCGAAGCGGTCGTACGAGTAGAAGCCGAGCCAGGACGGGTCGTTGTCGCCGTCGCGGGCCCGCTCCAGCCAGCCCTCGGCCGCCTTCAGGGCGCCGCCGGCCGCGTGGGCATCCCCCGCGCGCGCGTGGGCGCGTGCCTCGACGAGGCGGAAGAAGCTCATCGTGCGGGCCGTGGCGAGGCCGCGGTTGCGCTCCAGGGCGGCCTGGGCGAGGTCGACGCCCTCGTCGCCGAAGCCGCGGTAGGTCGCCTGGAGGGACATGGAGGCCAGTACGTAGCCCCCGAGCGGGACGTCGGCGGCCGCGCGGGCCAGACGCAGCGCCTGGATGTAGTAGCGCTGGGCGGCCTCCTGCTGGCCGGTGTCGAAGGCCATCCAGCCGGCGAGGCGGGTGAGTTCGGCACTGGCTCCGAAGAGGGCTCTGCCCACCTCGTCCGAGTACGAACCGAGCAGCAGGGGTGCCGCCTCCACCCTTAAGCACTCGGGCACCATGGACGAACGCCAGTCACCGCCCCCGTACTTGGAGTCCCAGCGCCTGGCGTCCTCGGCTGCCTCGCGGAGCTTCAGCACATCGCTGTGGCCGACTTTCAGCGGTGCTCCGGAGCCCTCACCGGGGCTCACCTCGCGTGCCACCGAACTGTCGGCCGGGGTTATCAGCCACCGTGAAGCGGGAGTTGCGTATGCGCTCACGGCGAAGGAGCCGGCCAGCGACTGCCAGATGCCACCGCCGCCCGCCCGCCGCCCGGCCAGGTCGAGGCGGTAGAGCTCGGTCGCCGACCGCACCGCCTGTCCGACGTCCCGGGGGAAGGCGAGGCCCACCTCCGGCGCGGGATCCGCGTCCGCCAGACCGATCTCGTGGAGCGGCACCGGACGGCCGAGCTTCTGGCCGATGGCGGCCGCGATGAGGTGCGGCGCCGCACCTTGCGGCACCATTCCCTTCGACACCCAGCGCGCCACCGACGTCTTGTCGTAGCGAAGAGTCAACCCGCGTTGAGCGCCAAGGTCGTTGACGCGTCGTGCGAGTCCTGCGTTGCTGATTCCCGCGAGGGCGAGAACGGCGCCGAGTTTTTCGTTCGGCCCGCGTTGCTCCCTGGACATGCGCCACCCCTCGACACAGACGGCTGCCGCGCTGGCATAACCACGCGGCATTCGTAAACCCAGCGTAGTTCGCCCCATCCCAAGCGTTAAGGGGCGTACTTCCGGATGGCGGGATTGTGGTCCGCACGACTGTACGGACGGTTGCGACGTGCTCCCGCTGTGTGGCTGTGCGCCCGTCCGTGCGCTCTTCTCCGGCCACCGGGGGAGCGCTTCCATGGAACGTGCGTGGGTCGGCCCGCTGTACTGGATCCAGTGGGCTGGGGGACACCGCCGCCTACATCCCCGCGGGCGGCGGACCGGTCCGGGAGGCGAACTCCGCCTCCCGGACTGTGCGTTGAGAAAGCGGTGCGCAGGGCCTGTACGGAGCGTGTGCGCGCGGGACCACCCACAGCCGATTTGGCCGAAAAACGACGGTGCCCTTCGGGGGCAATCAGGGCTCCTACCACGTCAGTTGAGGGCGCGAAGGGTGTTTTGGGGGAGCGTATCGGGGGCGCATTCGCGTCGGCCCGATAGGGGTCGGGTGCCGGTCGAGGGGCCGGCTCGACTCTGAGGTTGCGTCGGCCGGACTCCGACGATGTGTCGGCCCGACTCTGGCGGCGGGCCGGCTCCTCGCCGCTCGCGCGTCGGCTCCGTACCGGTGATGTGTCGGCGCGGCGCGGTTGTTCGGGGGCTCGACGCCGGTCGTTCGGGGGCGCGGCGCTGGCTGTTCGGGGCTCTTCGGCGGCGCGGGCGCTCGCACGGGGGCGCGTTTCAGGGGCGCAAGCCGCCGCAGGGGCCCTCCCGCGCGCGTGCTTCGTGGCAGCATGGTGCCAGTTCGTACGGTGCACTGGTTGTCCACAGCCTGTGGAGGCGGCGATGCGATGGTTGGTGGGGTGGAGCAGTACCGTCGCCAGAGCGCCTGAGATCGGCACGGCGGGCGCCACCGGAAGCGACGGCGAGACCGTGCACCCGGTGGGTTCCCAACTCCTGTGGGGCGACCCCGATCCTCTGTGGGCCGTCGGCGACTGGCGCCCCGACGAGGTACGCGTGGTGAAGGCCGACGCGCAGAACCGGATCGCCGTCCTCGGCACCTGCGGAGCCTCCGACGAAGAACTGCGGGTCGGACTGTTCGCCGCGCGCGGAGGGGCACTTCGGCATCTGACGGCCTGGTCCGGCAGCTACACGGCCGTCGTCCAGGTCGGCCGGCGCCTCATGGTCGCCGGTGATCTCGCGGGCGCGCGGCCCGTGTTCTACACCCCCTGGGCGGGCGGCACGGCCTACGCGACCGCCGCGCTCCCCCTCGCCGACCTCATCGAGGCCAACCTCGACTTCGGCCACCTGGCGGCGCTGCTGGCCGCCCCGGACGTACCCGCCGCGGTGCACGACTCGACCCCGTACGACGGCGTGCGGCGCATCCCGCCGGGGCACGCGCTCATCCTGCGCGCCGGGGCGCGCGAGATCGCCGGGTACGAGCCGGTCGCCTCCCTCGCGGTCGCGGCGCCGTCCGCCGACCCCACGAGCGCCGTGGACGCCGTACGGGACGCCCTCGTGGAGGCCGTACGCGCCCGCCTCGCCGCGCCGCGTCATGTGCCCGGCACCGATGTGGACCCGGGGCCCGTGCCCGGCATGGGGCCCGCCGAGCGGCGCGCCGCGCGCGGGATGCCGGTGCCGGGCATCGGCGCCGACCTTTCGGGAGGGCCCGCCTCGGGAACGCTGGCGCTGCTGGCGGCGGGGCTTCCGGGAGCGCCCGGGACGGTTCTCGGGCACGGCACGGGCGCCGGTGAGCGGCTTCTCGCGGTCACCTTCAACGACCTCGTCGTCGGCGGTCGGGAGGCCGAGCTGGAGCGGGCCGGGACGCTGGCCGCGAATCCCCGGCTGCACCATGTGGTGGTCGCCGGCGGCGAAGAGGTGCTGCCCTACGCCGACTTGGAGGGCCCGCTGACGGACGAGCCGGGGCCGTCCCTGGTCATGTCCGCCCGACACCGCGCGCGGCTCTCCTCGGGCAGCGCGGACCACTTCACGGGGTATGGGGCGCGGCAGGTCCTGGACGCCCACCCGGCGCGGCTCGCGGACCTGCTGATGGACCGCAAGCGGCGCCATCTGGTGCGGCCCGTCGCGGCGTTGGCGAAGGCGGACGGTTCGGTGATGGTCCCCGCGCGCGTGTACGGCGCCGCGCGGAAGCTGGCCCGTACGCCGTACCGGACCGGTGTCGACGTTCTCGCCGACCGGCTGCTGCACCGGCGGTTCGAGGAGCCGGGAGGTGCGGTGGGGGCGTCGCTCGCGGGGCTCACCTGGGCCAGACCCGGGCCGGCGGCGCGCTGGCTGACCGGTGAGGCGTTGGCTGAAGTATCGGTTCGCCTCCAGGGTGCGACGGGGCGTCCCGGGGTCGGACCCGGGCAGCGGCCGGGTGACTTCCGCGCGCGTGCGGCGCTCGCCCGGCACGCGGCGGATGTACGCGTCCTGGAGCAGGCCGCCGAGATCCGCTTCCAGCGGCTGCACACGCCGTTCCTCGACAACCAGGTGGTACGCGCGTGCCGGGACCTTCCGGAGGCGCTGCGGGTGCAGCCGGGGGCGCGGGCGTCGATCCTGCGTACGGTGCTGGAAGGGGCGGGCGTGGCGGATCTCCCCCCTGGGTGGGGCGCGCCCTCGCACGCGTCCTCGGCGGCGGCCGCGCGTACGGGGTTGCGGGTGGCCGCCGACTCCTTGATCGCGTTGTTCGACACACCGCTGCTCGCGCAGGCCGGGCTGGTCGAGGCGCGCGTTGTGCGCAAGGCGTTGCGGGCGGCGGCGGAGGGGGAGCCGCTGCCGTTGGACGGGCTGGCGGATCTGGTCTCCCTGGAGCTGTGGCTACGGCGGTTGCTGGCGCGGCGGGGGACGTGCTGGACGGGGACGCCCGCGCGGCAGCGTGCCGTACCGGCGGGGGTTGTGCCGCAGGGGCGGGCGTTGGGGGCGGGGGCGGGCCGGGCGGTTCGGCAGGGGTAGGCGTGTCACGGTCTGTCTGTCTGTGTGTCTGCCGGCCGGGCTCGTGGGTCGGGTTCGTGGCTCGTGGGTCGTGGGTCGGGGGCGGGCCGGTACATCAAGCCCGTCGCCTGATGGACACCTCT